>JBEIGW010000134.1:0-7802 GCA_040381655.1 Deltaproteobacteria bacterium | reverse complement strand
TTTTTTTATGATTCGAAGACACAAAGAAAGAAACCCGAAGGGATCGCTTGTCGGACTTACGTCCAAAATATTTGAATTTTTTCCTTTTATTATTTGAAAAATGGTCTTTAAACGTCCACTGAATAAATATTGTAGTAAAGCTAACCAACTTAGCGGAAAAAGTTCGGTTCTAACCCTGAGTTTACGAGTTGAGGCTTTGCGGAGGCTCGGACCTAAAAGGAATTCAAAATAATTTGTTCCCTCAGCCAGCCCTTGATGGATTGAGCCCCAAATTCGAGGATTACACTCGATGAAAACTAGTTTTTCATTTTGCGTCCGCTTGAACTCAAACATTGCGAACCCAGACCAAGAAACTTTTTTTAAGACGCTTGAAACAAGTGCACGAAGCTTTTTTTTGTCATGATACCGATATCGCTCACGCAGAACACTGGAACCTCCAGAAATAGGAAATTCAGCTATTCGGCGATGGGCATACCCATTTTTAATCTGGCCATTTCGGAAGTAACCAGAATAACCAACTCCTTCGCCTTCAATGAACTCCTGCAAAAGATATTTGCCACTCCTCAACCTTGTTTTTAGGCAGGAGAGGGGATTCATGCCGTCATTTTTTACGTACGCTACTTCTTTTGAAGACGAACCGCAGTACGGTTTTATGACTGCACGACCACGGAATTTTAGGTCATGAATAATCCTGGGGTGGGGAAGTTTTAACTCCTGCAACAACTGGGAAAACCTTTTTTTATCGTCAAGAATACAAAAAGAATTGAAATCGCCCATATACCACAAAGAGTTATGCAGCAGGTGCTTGTACTTCAAGAGAGCCCGGATTTCTTGGCTATTTACCGGCAGCAAAAGTGTTACATCGTGTTTTTTTATTATTCCACCGATCGCCTTAGCATAAGCGGGGCCGGGGCTTACCGCTTGCTTTACCACCAGAACCTTTTTAAAAAAACATGAGTGGCAATACACTGCGATTTTTTCTGACGTACATCCTAGAATTCTTAATGTTGGATACAATTTTCTTAGATACCTGGCCACAACGATAGCTTTGTAGCTTGTTGAATCAGTAATTAAGACAGTTTTAGCAGGATTTATATTAACTCGATTGGAAAACTTTTTTAGGAAGTCGGGCAAACGCTAGTCTTGTTGCGGATATGACGTTTACTTTGACACCACGTTTTTCGCTCCATTCGTCGACCGCTTTGCTAACATCATTAATCATTCCATAATCATGCCAAACAATTACACCACCATCCGGCATGGATTGTTCACATTTTTCAGTATCGGACCGGACATACTTGTAAAAGTGACATCCATCAATAAATGCAAAGTCGAAGGGTGCTCCACAAGCGGAAAAATCAATTTCTGCACTGTCACCCAAGATCTGTGTGATTGCAGTTTCATAAACAGTATTGCGAAACTGTCTTCCGACATCATTACGACATGTAACATTATTCAGTGTCTCAGGTACTGCAATACTGTACTTACACTTCCAATCAGGCGGCAAATCTATAGTTGTTATGGCGGCACCAGAACCTGCATTTGCGACAAGATTTACTGTCGTGTTGCCGTCGGATGTTCCTATCTCTATAATGCGTTTTGCACCTAAGACGGAAACCATAACGCATAATGCGAATAGCTCTTGAGCGTCTAAAGACAAATTTTTTCGGCGGTCACCAGCACGGATAATTTTTATATTTGTTGATGATGCATTTGGAAAAAGCGTCAACAAATCAGTGCGCTGAGCCTTGCCGTACGACCAACTTCCAATTCGGTAAGCTTCGGGGTCTGCGGGCTTAATGCCGAAAGGAAAAATACGCCGCCATGCAATCGCACAAGATCGCACTGGATCTTTTAAGGCGCGAAAGAACTTATTCAAAGTGAAAAACTGAGCAACTTGACGGGTGGACTAGTATTTGATGATGATCCCATGGCCGTTTAAGTTGTGAATGAAGCGAGCGCCTCTACGATTCCGGATTTCATCCACATATGCGGTCACCCCCTCGCATCCAACAAAGCCATAATCGTCGAAAACAATAACTCCACCCGCGGGAATGTGATCCCAAAGAAATTCCACACTGTCTTTTGCGGATTCGTACACATCAACATCAATGTGAAGAAGTCGAATCCGCGCCGAGGAAATTTTTTTGCCGGTTTCCTCTGGAAATACCCCGGGGTAAATACGAACATTTTTGAGCATTAGATTGTCTGCAAGGTTCTTGACGGCCTTACTACTGGTGTTGTGGTGCTCCCCACCTCGATACCCCTGATCTTTTGATCCAGCTTTCACCACGCCACAAAAGGTGTCGCAAAGGTGCACGAAATGGTCGGAACCAAGCATTTTCTCCCGTGAGGCCATCAAACACCCACTGCCTCCGCGCCATACTCCAACTTCGACAATATCCCCTTTAATTTTACTTGTTTGCTCTACCAGTGACCACAACTCATGCAATCGATAGGCGTCAAGCAGCGTATCATTCATAATTTGCTGGTAAACGTGCATAAAGTCCTCATCTGCGAGCCACGGCGATAATGTGGCGCGTGGCCGGATTTCTGAATAACAATATTGTCCACTACGCTGCCCCTTGCCATTAGGAACACTGAATATATCATATCCGGCATGACGCAAGGCACTCTTTATTAAGGTTTTTAGAACCGACATTAGAGATCGAATTTTTGAATAATCATTTTTGTGGGTACACCGCTCGAGCCCGAATGAGATTAGTGATTGCTTTTACTACATTGCAGCCCGAGTCAAATACAGCCTGCCTAACCCAAGCAAAAATATTGTTATTCCATCTTTCAGGATGAACACCAAGAGCCAGCTTTTTAATTTTATTCTGTGACAAAAAACGAATAAGATCTTTAGTTCTGGTACCATCAAGGTTAATTAAGGCCGTGCCGGGCGGGTGGTCGCGAAGATTTGTTATCGAACGGTTCCAACCCCTTCCGGTGTCTGTAAAGTAGTGGATTTCCCGGTAATCAAGCGACAAAAATGCATCACCAATGATGCTGTAATCGCTCATTTTTGTTTGGGTCCATATGTCCAAATTGTTCTGGGATGACATGGGCGATCCATGCATAGCAATAGTTTCCACTGAGGCCAAGCGTCGCAATTTTGCAAGGTTGCGTCTGAAGAGCTCCGCTGCGAGATATATATTTCCTTTAGCCACGGCGAGATCCTCATAGTGGTAACCTATTTCATGCCCCAGACGGGCGACTGACCTTATAGTGTCTTCACAGTAAGCGCTTCCGACCATTCGAAAATAATATGTCGTCCTAACCTTCATCTGACTTTCTAATGTAGCCATTTTTACGGCGTTATCAGGGCGGCGATCCACATCATGCCGAATAATTGCCGCTTTGGCTTGAGGCAAGGTCCGAAGCCAAGCAGCTATGCCAAATATCGGGTAACCGGCACTAAGTACTTTATGCAATAACTCGGCATATTTATTTAAAGTAAAGTCTCTCATCCGTGAAGCCCAAGTGAATCTAATTTGTTAATTTTTAATATAACTGAGTTAAAATCGAGTCCTAAGGTCTCGATATACCACTTCAGCCCCTCCTGCCGGGGCCTATTGTCATTTACAACCAGTTTCAGCGCAGAGTCTCTAGTTAACATACCCTCGCGCACTTGATTGCTTCGAAATGTGTCAAACTCGCTAAAGCCTCGTGCCGTGACGTATATGTAGTTGTAAAATGGTGCGGTTCCGTCTCCGATCCTCCAAGTGCTCATGCTATCAGGAGCACGCTCAAAGGCGTAAAGATTAGTTATCACGCTCTCGACTTCACTTTCTTCCCATTTTATAAAGTTAAAAAGCCAAAAGTAATCCTCTCTTTTTTCTATATAGTAAGAATAAAATGATTCTAAAGTGTCTATTATTGAAGTATTTATGTAAGCCGGATTACGCCCGAACTGCCATGCGTAATAGCCAACTAGATGACACTTGCGACGCCAATCTAACCAGTCAAAGCGGTTTTTTTGAAAATCAGGCCTTATGCCACAAAACCCAGACTTAAAGTCCGTATTTTCAAGTTCGTTGGATGACCAGATATTGAGGCGAATTCCGGTTTGCTTTTTAAGCAAATTCACTACTTTAAAGAATTGCTTATCGCCAGCCATAAATAGCGGAACAATCCCCAGAACAGGCCGGCGAAGCCAGGCAGTGACATTGCGACGAATATTCATTCTTTTTTTTGCGATGTCTGCTGATACTAAAATGTTTGGCACGCCGAGCTGTCCACACATTCGGGCTATGTTCCGGCGGGCAAGATCAGTTACCATGCCCCAATCATATGTAAAAGTTATCGGATTTAATCCAAATTCCTTTTTCAACAAATGAAGCCCATAACAACTATCCCGGCCGCCACTAAAAGGCAGAATGACATTAGGCTCACCGTGCTTGCTTTTGTAGATTTCGATTTTTTGTAAAAAATTTTTTTTCGCCTCCTCTCGGTTAACCCCCAGGTATTTGGGCTTATATCCAAGGCAATAGTTACAAACTCCTTGCGCATCATAATGAATAAAAGGGAAAGTTTCCGGAAGAATACACCGCGAACATCGTTTCAGGGAGCGAACGGTGTTTTCGTTGTAACGAAGCAGGTTAAAGTCTGCTTGCCGCGATGCCTGCACTTGCGGCGCACTGCCGGACGATTCGACCGTCCAGGTTTTATGCTGAAATTGACGACGTGGCCGTTTGTCTGTCGCTGGGGATTCATTGGTTCCGGCGAGTTCAAAATGACGACATGTTTGTTTATCCACATCAAAAGTAAGACCCCGCCCCGCCCGTAGATTTGCCACATCCCCTTCCAGACCTTGCCCTAGCGCTCCTATACCTTTCAGCATATAGGCTTCGGAGGCAAACATGATGAAGGAGTTGGCTTTATCGTGGTGGTAATACAGGTCGCCCGTGTTTGTCGCCAGACTCAGACAAGGCATTGCGCTATCGACCCAAGCTATGGAAGCGGCCCCGCGAATCTCCTTATAAATGCGTTTGGTAGCAGAACCTGGCGTGTTTCCCTCTAAGCACTCCTCATGAAGCAAGGCTGCCATGATTTCCGTATCAACCTCTGCCGACCTCTTCAGGTTTAGGTGCTCCGCCCATAAATCAGCAACATTCACAATAATGCCGTTATGGACCATCGAGACGGATCCAACGCTAACAGGCTGATTGTTTTCTGGCCGCTCGGCCGCACCATTTGTGACCAACCGTGAATGCGCGATGACAATCGTGGATTGATCGGGGTGCGCTTGGCCGCGATTGATAGCCCTCTCTTTGAGTTGCCTCCAAATCTCCCGGTACTCCGCTGTTTTCATCAGGCGAGACGCAGGTACATCGCCTTTTAGGGTCCAAGCAATTCCTGAAGCCGGGAGACAAACATGAAGCCCCGCCGATTCCTTGCCCCGGCTTTCTGAGCGAAGAAAAAGCTGTGAGAAGGAGTCCTTAATTTCCGCAGCGCTCACGCGGGAGTGTTTCCCAAGCGCAAAGCCGAGAATACCGCACATTATAGGATTTAGTGTTTAAGCACAGGCCGGCCCACTCACTCGGTTCGTGAGAAGATTCCACCCAATTAACTGCTTGGCCAAGAGGATCAGCATGGCAATCCCAGCGATGTAGCTTATTGCGGTCGCCAAGGCCGCGCCTTCAATCCCGATATATGGAACAAGCAAAACATTTATCATAGCATTCACCATCACGACCGACAGATTTTGGAGGGTTTGACAAAAAGGATAGCCGGTCACCATAAGCAAATTGTCGAAAGGAATATATCCAGACACAAAACTCAGCCCCGTTAGAAGAATAACCAACGACCACATTCCACCCTGCAGTCCCTTGTCTGGGACAATATAAGCGGTTAAAACCCAGAAGATGACCAAAATACAGAAAGACAAAGCTAAAGTTGCTGCGAATCCATAGCGGCGCGTTAGGCGTAGCATTTGCATCCCTTCGGCCCAGTGGGAGTCCCGCACGGTGGCCACGAGGATCGGATTCAAGTTAACTCTGACCATGGCCAAGACATGATAAAGCCCGTCAACTAACATAGCAGCAAAGCTGTACACGCCGACCGCAAACTGGTTAAAAAAAAAGCCGATCAACAAAACATCTAGTCGAGAGTTTGTTTCGGCTAGCAGCCCGGAAAGAAGACTTTTTGATCCAAAATAAATGTGCCTCCTTGCCAGGTTTGTACTCCAACGCAAATACCGTAGAAGCGAAGCGGATCCCAAATAAATTACTGCCGCTGTGGCAGTCATCATCTCGTCAAAGAGAAACCCCAGCGCTGTACAAGCGAAGGGATTTTTAGAAATACACACACCAACCACCCACACCATGACACCAAGGTAGCGGAGTACTTGCAGCGCGGCGAAGGCGCGCATATGGCGTAGCGCATTGACGTAGGCAACCAGCACCTTGTTCAAGGGAAAAAGAAGCAAGCCGGATGACGCCAAGGCGATGGCCTCTCCGGTAGGAACGCTTTTGAAGACAAAGCCCAGCCACGGAGCCATGAAAAAAAGCGCTGTGGCCGAAACTGCGCCCAACAGCAGCGCCAAGGATAGGGCTGTTCCAAGCAAAAGTCCGCGTTTTTTGGCCGAAGCGGAGTGATAGGCAGAGCTGCGCAAAATAGAGTAGTGAATTCCCCAAACGGCGAACTGGGAAGCCATCATGTAAACTGCGTAGGCCAGGTTGAAGACGCCCAAAGACTCGGCATCGCGCAACCCAACCACGGCGACGTTAATAATCATCCCACTAAGGGCAAGGAACCCGAAACTGCCTATCGTCCACGTAATGTCCTGGGAGAGTTTTCCCCCCGGAACAATTCCTCTAAAAAACCTAATCATGAAGTCACTCTTTGGGACGGTCATGGCTCACCTCAAGGGTGTCCATCGGCGGGTTTAGGTGTTTGTTCTCCTCGTAATCAAACCACATAGCGAAACCGAAGGCGTTGAATGCGATGGAGAATGTGAAAAGGCATGTCAGAAAAGTGATTTCAGGAACGGCTCCGGCAGTGATCCAAAGAATGAAAAGCCGTGCAGTAAAAATCAGCGTCAGTATTGAGGATGTAAATCCGAATAAATAAAAGAATACCAGCGGATGGAAATTGCGGATGATGTATTTTTCCTTCAGGCGCCAAAAAAATAGCCGAGTCAGTAATGAACTTATGGTGAAGATGGCTCTCCCAATTCTGATTCCCGACTTTTCCCCCACTCCGTAGACAGGCTTTACCGGGACATCCGTTACCCGAAGATTTTCAACATTTAAACGGACAAGAAGGTCATTGGGTTGGCCATATCGCTTGTACATGCGATTCCAGTCAATGGCATTTAATGCTCTCGCATTGATGGCAGTGTAGCCGGTCTGCGAGTCCGCGACATGCCAATAGCCCGACGCAAATTTGGTAAAAAGAGATAGGGCGCCATTGCCAAAAAATCGGATTTTGGGGATTTTTTTAAATGCATCTTTTGTGACCAGCCTGTTTCCTTTTGTGTAATCCACCCGCCCCTCAACCACAGGATCGAGTAGCTTGGGAAGATCGTCCGGATTCATTTGCCCATCGCCCGCCATCACCACCGCCACATCAACCCCATGATCCCGACACCAAATGTAGCCTGTAGCGATGGCGCCTCCCACCCCGAGATTATGCTTATGGCGAATTAATAGAATTTTATTCGAGTGGGCACTACGATGCTTTTGCACTATCAATGCAGTGTTATCCGTGCTGTGGTCGTCAATAACCACAATGGTATCTACGAATTTTGGCGTTGACCGAATTACCTTGGTGACAAGCTGTTCCTCGTTGTATGC
>JBEIGW010000133.1:0-7846 GCA_040381655.1 Deltaproteobacteria bacterium | reverse complement strand
CGCTCCCGAACGGCGGGCGAGAAGGAGTCCATTGCTCCTTTAACTCCGCCTGCCTGGTAGGCCGTGACATGCTTTGCTGAATCTTGCATTGATTCTGCTGCGATCATCATCACAATTTCAAGCAACTCGTTTTGTGCCCACTGGGGAAAAGCCTCCAAGTATTTGTTGGCTTGAGTAGCGTCAGTTTTGCCCTGAGCAAATGAACTTCGCGCTTTTGGATCAAACAAAAAAGTGCGCAAATCTTTTAGTGCGGCTTGATCATCCGAACTTCCAGCACTGGTTTGAGCCATCACAGCTTGGGACGACAGCCCAAACACCAAGAAGATCACTTTAATAAGGCGCATAAAGCTCAAAGCCGATCTCGAGTCGCGCCTCATTGCTCTGGATCTCCATCTTCAAAAATAGGATCAAAGCAAGAGTCAAATTCTGGCTCTTCTATGTCACAGGCATCGTGGGCAGCTTTCTTAACCTGATCAGACAAATCTACCGTAACAGACTCCGTCGTCGAACAATCCCATCCAGACGGCTGCTCCGGCGAGAACGTTGAGGGCAGTTTTGCTGGTAATTTTGTCTTATCGATAACTACGTCGCCAATGGCGCCGGAGGAACTGACCTTATAGCCTTCCGCGTCAAACGTTGCTCGAGTGAACCCTGAACTATTTTTATAAAGAGCTTGGCCAACCGTACCATTGAACAAGACCGCTGCTTGCTCATCGAAATTAAACGTTCCAAAATTCCCGCCCTTGGACACGAGAAGTGAACTAACGCCTGAATCAATCAAGTTTATCTCTTGGTACTGCTGATATTGATAGGTATTTTCTGGTACCGATGACTTTGACAACGCTGATGATTTTATGACTTTAACCCCAGGACTTGTAAAGTCAAACTCATCATTTGCTGTATAATCATCGCCAAACTTGAACTGACTCGAGCCCTTAACCAATCCTTCCCCGCCATAGCCGGAAACATTAAATGTCACCGCTAATTTCTTATCGATACACAGATAAACCTTGAGATTTTCGGGATTGCTGTTGTCCACCCAAATTTGACCTTCTGCGTTCCCCTCAGGATCTGGCGAGTTGATAAACTTAGCATTGTACTTTTTCCCGAACTCCAGCTTTTCGGCTTCCATGTGACACAGAAATGATCCGTTACTTCTGGCGTTGAGAAGTGCTACATCGATCATTTGTAAGGCTTCGCATGCTTCAGTACTTTTCTTTTTTTCCGCGAGGCCTAGACTTGCTTGACCGCTTTTGACACCCGCAGCTTTTTGTAAACTACCTGTTAAAGACACCTGAAGAGCCTTGGAAAGTTTCAAATCACTGAGACTTGACGGCTGGGCTACGCTCGGAGATTTTGTAGTTTTAGATTTACTCCCACAGGCCGCGAGCAATGACACGGACGTAAAGGCAACACAGGTGATAATTTTTTTCCTTCGCATGATTCTCAACCTTTCATGGTTATTTTTATGGTCAAACAACACAAAGCCCACGACCTTTTTTGAATTCCAAAAAACTGCAACGATCCCAAACCCATCGACTGAGGACGCGGCCATCAGCCAAACGTGAGGAACTGAATCGGAATCTTGGAGGAAAACTTTAGCCCCCCCTCAGATCTTAAAGGCACGTAATTATTGTGATTTTTAAATTTTTTGGGCCTGGGTGTTTCGCTAGGATGATTATTTATACCTAACCGGGTAGGCCGAGAGCCCGCGCAAAGGTTGTACTAGGATGTACCCCACCTGATCAATCAACAATCAACAACGTGCGTATAGCCTTTGCAGACTAAAGCTAAAATACAAAAGTGCCGATCCCTCACGAAAAGGAGATCGATCAATGCAACAATTTTTCTTGACCCTAATTACAATAGCTGCTGTTTTTGCATGCTCTGCGACCAAGAAGACAAGATCGTCAAATACAACATCCCAAACTTCTGGCAAGAAGGCAGGTTTACCCTCGACATCGGTGATCAATACCGGGCAGTTATTTCTTCCAATATCGACAAATCTAAGCTTGTCTCAAACCGTTGACACATCGAAAATTAATTGTCCTATGGGTGGCGGGACTATTGGAATGGTGATCCGAAATTCTTGTTTTCTAAACCATATCGCCGTTAGCCTGACCTACGGGAAATCCTTAACTGACGTCAATAACGACGGGATTATTACTTGCGACGAAGCGAGTAACGAAAATAAAACGGATTTAACGACTTCTGTGTGCGATCCAGAGGTCTCTGCTAAAACAGATGTTACCGACGCTACGGTAACAGGAGCTGATGGCACGCCTCGTAAGATTTCGCTTGCAAACGCTGGCTCTTTTGACGCGGTGGGGGCTTGGAATAAATCAAACGGGCAGTTCTTTCCATCCTTGATTAGGCTGTGGAAAGACCTCAACGCAACCGCCAATCCAGATCTTGCGGTTTATAGTAAAGATGACTCGTCCATTGAGTTCTGGTCTAAAGTTTCAATTGCCATGTCCAGTGACAGCACGCCTGAGGGTCGATATGCTGAAAGGCCTTTCAAAGGAAAACTGCGTACTGTTGCTGACCTTTCAAACTGCAAATCAGCTCCGTCAGTCGAAAATTGTCTCTCACAAGACCTAAGTATTTGGCATGGCGCACCTGACTCATCGAGCAGCTACCAAAGTGCCCCAGACGGAACGCGCGTTAGAGTTCTTGCTGACGATGCCGAAAATCCGGAGTTTTTAGCTGTGGAAGGCATGTACGTGATTTCAGATAGCAATGCTAAATGGGCATCGATAAATCCCATGCAAAATGAGAATTCGAGTCAGACATTTTTTGAAAATGCCAGAACGATTTACTTCCAGGCGATTCGTTATGAAGGCGAAGTGTGGGGACGATTAGTGCCAAGAGACGCTCAGGGAAATATCGCAAGTGGTTATGACGTCTATGCTGGAGGCGGTCCTGTTCTAGCTGACGATGCGGGGCACTGCATTGATTTAACACCAGCAGCAAACATATCTGCTGGTGCATCCTTAGAAACTAAACTTAGCCTCAAAAGCAGCTGTGAAAAAATCGATGCCTCACTCACGAAATTCAAGTCAATTTGGGAAGGGGAAGATAATTTCATGAAACCGTCCGCTGAGACTGTTGGAATGCCCAACGGTTTTTAGCCCGCCTTTCAAAGACCATAAGACATCCCCCGATACAGTTATTTCAAGGCGGACTTTCAAAAATTCTAGGTTGGGACGGAACCGATTAATCAAGAACCAATCAGGTGAGTGCAAGCCTCCCGCCCTCGTGCGTTAGGAGGAAGCCTAAAGTTCCGGTCGATGACGCCCACCTATTTAGTGGTTGGTTTTCTCACTGGAGCTCTATGTGTGGTGAATCAATAGTCAGTCAGACGGGTGTGCACGTCTCCAACTGACAAGTCTCAATGCTTGAATTCTATGTCTCAGCGGAAACCGAGGCAAAAAAGAAGGTCAGCCAATGATCTGCATCTGTTACCATCTGACTCACCACAGAGATAAGGATGAGTGATGGCGGCATTGAGAGCCATAAACTGCGTTTAGAATATTACTTATTAATTGATTTCACCTCTTAGTGGCGGGATTATATACAAAATCCACCACTAAGAGGTGTTTTTGTATATACCTAGAATTATAAGAGAAAAAGTAGAGCAGACACTTGAGGAAAAAAGCGTCCTTCTGCTCGGTCCACGGCAGACCGGCAAATCGAGCCTTCTTCGCCATGAGCTACGGCCTGACAAAGTCGTCAACCTACTAGATCAATCCACCTTTGTAGCTTTGACAAGACGCCTCTCAAGTCTAAGAGAGTCACTCAAGCCTGCCGACAGATTTATCGTAATCGATCAGATCCAAAAGCTCCCACAACTCATGGATGAAATCCATCTAATGATTGAAGAACAGGGCCGGAGATTTCTACTGACAGGAAGTAGCGCCCGAAAATTACGGCGATCTTACACCAAACTCATGGGTGGCAGAACCAGGTCTCTTTATATGCACCCGCTCGTATCAGCGGAGCTCGGAGAGAGCTTTGATCTGACGAAAATACTAAGTCATGGCACCCTTCCTCCCGTATATTTATCTAAAAACCCTTACGCTGAACTCATTGATTATGTGGGTGACTATCTGCAACAAGAGATCGTCGCCGAAGCCGTCACCCGAGGCGTGGACCAATACAGCCGCTTTCTAACCCAAATCGCAGCTCGCACCACCCAGGTCCTCAACGTCGAAAAACTTGCTTCTGATGCTCAAGTGTCACCCTCCACAACGAGGCGATATCTCGAAATTTTACAAGACACCATGATCGCGGAGCAGCTTGAATGCTGGTCTGGATCCAAAAAGCACAAGGCCATCTCATCCACAAAATTAATTTTTTTTGACGTTGGCGTAGTCAATGCGCTCCTTGAGATTGACTCCTACAACCCTCTAAACCCCAACGCCGGTTGGCAACTGGAGCAATTCATTGGCCAAGAGCTCCTAGCCTACCGTGATTACAGTACCAAGCAACTTAAGGTCTATTTTTGGAGATCCGTAGACAAACACGAAGTTGATTATGTTCTGAATGATCGCGTCGCCATTGAAGTTAAGCATACCAATCAAGTTACTGAACGTGATCTTAAAGGTCTAAAAGCAATATCGGATAACCACAAATGGGACCGCAAAATTGTCATCTCCCAAGATCCAGAGCCCCGAAACATTGATGGCATTGAAGTTCTTCCGGTCCGAGTCTTTCTTGAAATGCTTTGGAGTGAGCAAATTTGAATAGGATTTTGCTGCACTGGCGGCCCTGATGGATGCCGGAGGAGACTCACACTCACCGGACGCAAACAACTAGGTTCGTGTTGTTCTTGTTGTTGTTGTTCGTGTTGCCATTGGCAAGGTTCACGTTCCACGCGTTGTTAGTGTTGTTGGAAACGGACGAGCCAGACCAGAAAACTCCCCTACAAATTTCGTGTCACTCAGCATGACAGTCCTGGGCCTTCAGCGCATGGAAGGGACAAGAGCTGCTACAACAAATCGCAAATAAAACCCTTTATACTGGGCGTTCCTGCGGGACACGACGCATCCAAACCCATGGCACTCTCACCTGATCACGTCAAAACTCACTGTAAATCACTGACCCAGCCAAATGCATCTAGGTTAGCTCGTTTACTGCTTCGTTTTGTTTAGTATGCAATCGACGACTCTCGCCGCCGCCAGTGCCCGAGGACTGCCCTGTCGCCCAACAACTCAAGGCTTTAGTTTGTTTTTGAATCTCATCAAGGGTGATGGCAAGATTCACGTAATGACCAGCACTCAAGCATTCCAGGTCACGAGCCAGACGAAGCTTAAGCCTCAGAGGCAGCAGTAGGGCCGACGCTTTTTGCAATTGATCGACCTTAGCCGCCAGGTCAATCGCTGCCGAAGCCCTAGCCACACCACTCAAAAGCTCTAACGCAGACAGAGCAAGGGACTCACCCAATAAAAACTTTTGCCGGCGCGGAAATCTCGACGTGAGCTTCTGAATTTCGAGACAAATCTGATAACATGCCTGCACTATCGGAGGATCAGGATGACGCTTTTCAAAGGAACTATTCATGACGTCTCAACCCAATTCAATTAGCCAACACAAAAATATTACCAAAGATTTACTCAAAGCCTACCGCAAATGTATTCGCAACAAAAGCCATATTCGCTACACTGCGTTTCACCTGCATCACGAAACGTTGATTGCCAGACTAGCGGCCGAGATCAATCAAGGCCTATACAAGCCACGACCTGCCACAATTTTTGTGGTTACCAAGCCAAAACCGCGTGAGGTGATAGCCGCCCATATACTTGACCGTATCGTCCATCACTTCATCTATGATCACATGCTAGATTTTTGGGAGAGGCGATTTGATTCTCGCTCCTACGCCTGTCGTCCCGGCAAGGGAGCTCTGGCGGCATCCATGGATCTGCGTCACTTCATCAAAGGCTACCAAGCTCACAACACCACACCCCTGTGGTATCTCAAAGTTGATGTGCGGGCGTTTTTCCCACCCATCGACCGAGCTATTTTAATGACAATGATCTTACCCAAACTAAAAAACCCCCTTATACGGAGTCTGGTCAACACCATCCTCAGTCATGATCCTGTGGCTCCAGGGCATTACCGCATCGCATCGTCAAAACAGCTCATGGCGCTTGTGCCCAAACACAAGAGCCTCTTTACGGTACCACCCGGCAAGGGCCTGCCCATTGGCAATCTCACAAGCCAATTCTTCGCCAACATCTATATGAATGAACTCGATCAGTTTATGGCCCGGCGCTTAGACCCAAGGCCCCTTTACTGGCAGCGCTATGTGGACGATGTAGTTTGTTTGGACCATGATCCATCTCGCCTCAAGCAACTCAGTTCCGAAATCAATAAATTCCTGCACTCACGGCTCTCACTCGAACTCCATCCACAAAAAACTGTACTGCAGCCCCTCGCCCGAGGCCTTGATCACCTCGGATATTTTCATCTGCCAAACCGCGTCTACCCGCGCAAACGAGTTTTGCATGCGGCAAAAAACAAACTTCACGTCGCCCTCCTTGGCCCCGACCAATCGGCTGACGACATCCTCCCGTGGGCCAATAGCTACCTTGGCCATTTCGGTCACGCCGATGCCTACAATCTCCGTAAAAATTTCTGCCAAACCATTTCCCAGCATGACATCCGTCACGAAATGTCGATTGCCGGAGATTTCAGGTCCATCAAAAACCTAAGTGCTACGCGAATGCGAAACTCGGTAGCACAACGCTCCATCATGGATGAAATTACAGACCAAATTACAGATCAAATTACGGCTGAAATGCACGACCCTTCACGCCAAAAGCCTGCTCCCCTCGGGGGATACGTACGCCACCAACCTACTTAAATCTATATTTTGAGGTATTCGCAATTAACGTTAAAAAAGAATTCAAAAACAATAGGATGCCGGGGAGGGAACACACTCAACGGACGCAAACAACTAGGACCGTGGAGTTCTTGAAGTAGTCGCTCGAGTTGCCATCGGCAAGGTTCACGACCCACGCGAGGTCAGTGTATCTGGAAACGGACGAGCCAGACCAGAAAAAATTAGCCATATTAGCTTCAGTCATCCAGTTGGTCCGAGCCGCTGATCTAATGCCGTGGGTATAGGCTTCCATAAGCTCTTTTTGGGTCGGAAGGCGCCAGCCTGTTTGACCGTTATAGGTTAATCCAGCACAGGTTGCTAAAGCTGTATTCCAGGCAGCACTTGCCTGCAATTTACTCCAAGAAAGCCTAGTGATCTTGTCCTGCATGGTGCAGTTTGCAGGTGTCGCCGCGCAAGTCGATGCCGTGGTGCCGTTGGTGGTGGTCACGTCTTTCCAGACGTTATCGTCACCGGCCCCAGACTCTACTCCATAACAGTCTGTCGAGCTAGTCCAGGAAGCCACGATTCCGGCTGGAACACCCACTTGGTTATTATTATAATCATCAATGGTGTCCCAAATATCTCTGACAGAACCACCAGTTTGGCTAGTCTGTCCAATTGAACTAATGGCGCCGTCATAATTGTAAAGTGTTGGAGAGGATGTACTGACCCGGTTCCTGCAGTTAACTTTAAGTTTCCCGGTAACGCCGTTGACTGTGACACCAACTCGCACGTTCCAAGCGTCTGGAGCCACAGCTCCTGTTAAAGACCCAGTCGCGCCAAATATATTCACACCATTGGCGATGTTGGCTATTGAAATATCGGTGTCACCAGTACCAGTGTAACGCACACCATCTGAGCCAAAGTACTGGAACGTCGCAGATGACTTGATCTGAGCGTTAAACGTGGCTGTGGTTAGATCCGTACCACTTGATCCCGTCAGTGGAAAGCTTGAACTAGGAT
>JBEIGW010000132.1:0-7848 GCA_040381655.1 Deltaproteobacteria bacterium | reverse complement strand
AGGGGGCAGGCGTGGCGATTAGAGTTTTTGTGACGGGTGGTACGTTTGACAAGGAGTATAACGAGATCGACGGAACTTTGTTCTTTAAGGATTCGCATATTAATGAGCTGTTAGCATTAGGACGCTGCAAACAGGACGTCATCTCAACTACATTGATGATGGTTGATAGCCTGGAAATGAATGACGGGGACCGCCAAACGATTCTAGATAATTGCAGGCGCTGCTCGGAGTCTCAGATCATCGTTACGCACGGTACTGACACTATGGCAGAAACAGCCAAGGTGCTGGGAGCTGCCAAATTACCCAAGACGATCATTCTGACCGGGGCCATGATCCCATTCAAGTTTGGTAGCTCCGATGGTTTGTTTAACATGGGGTGTGCCATTGGCTTTGTTCAAGCTCTGCCGCCAGGGGTTTACGTTGCCATGAATGGCCGAGTTTTCAACTGGGATAACGTCAAAAAAAATCACAAGCGCGGTGAGTTTGAGGAGCTGTAAGTGGTGCGGGCTTTATAGATGCCGCTTAAAGTCCGAAATCGGCCGAGCCTTGTCCCACGTCGTGACCGTTTAGAGTGACCTTATAGTGTATCGGAGAGACCTTCGATATCATGGCGCTCACGCCGCAATACTTTGTCAAACTCTTCTCGACCGCATCATTTATCATTTCAGGAGTGATGGTCTCGTCCTCGACGATGAAGTGAATGTTGATGGCTTCAAAAATTCTTGGGTGCTGGAGTCGAGGCTCAGCGTTTGCTGAAATATGGAGTTTCTTTGGGCTAATGCGGTATTTTTTGAGACTGGCGATAATATCCATCCCCGTGCAGCCTAAGATACAAGACAAAACGAGTTCCTTAGGACTTGGCCCCTGATTATCCCCGCCGGCCGCTTCCTTGGTATCCATAGTAAACGAGTGTTCGCGGATCTTAGACTCAAACCTGAACTTGCCAGCGTGAACCACTTCTGCGTGCATAGTTACGTCATATCTCCTTGATGTTTTCGTCCGCCACCTGGAAAAGGAAAACTGGCCAGCTGCTTTCGCGACCACTGTCAAACGCCAATTCTGATCTCGGAAAGTACATGTCCCACTTATTCGTCATGGACTGTAGTCGATTGGCAATTTCATGACGGTTTAAACCGTAGCGAGCTGCCTCCGCACCAAGGCTACCCAATCGATGACCGATGATTTGGTAGTCAATTTTACTGGCAGCCTGAGCGGTGGTGAAGTAATCATTATCCGAGAGCGGAGTCTCGATTGAGTTGGGGAGGTTACGGTAGTTTCCAATAAAATCGACGAAGATAGCACCCTGCAACGTCTCTTCTCTGGGTATCACCAGAGCTGGAGAACGCCACTGTTGGTTGCCAGCGAACAGTATTTTATTACCTGGCAATGATGTTCCGAGAATGTTGACAACGTGGCGCACCATTCTGAAATTATCCAGAATCAAAACGGCTGGTTTGTCCGAGCTATTAGCAAGACGCGGCACCTGAGATTTAACAGCGTTTAAAATCGATTGTGGATTTTCCGGGTTATACGATGCTTGGGAAAACGCATAACCGCCGCCCAACTCATGTCTTAGCAGTTGATAGAGGTCCAAATTAGCTCCATTCGGATAGAGCGTTGTAATCGTCCTTACAGCGCTTGATCGAAAGTGGTCGGATAACCTATGAGCCAGTCGTTTAATCGGAGGGTAAACTCGCATGGTTTGCTTGGTCAAACCCAGCTGTGCATGGGGATTTACGATCAGTGCAGGTGTTTGTGTTTGATCCGCCAACTGCGCCATCGCATTGGCGTGGCTCACCGATAAACCACCAATTAATATCGCAACCCGCTCTATGTGTACGAGCTCTGCGACAGCTCTCACGGCCTCTCCTAAGTCTTTGCCGACGCGTCGGATGACCAGCGTTTTGTCAGGAGAATATCCGGACTGTACTAGCTGAATTTTGACTTGATCGAGGATTGTCTGTAACGCAGCTTCGTTGCTCGAATCAGAGGGTAGTATAAATCCTATCCTATAGGTTTTAGAGGCAAAGATCGTCTCGAAGTCACTTAAAATTTCGCCACGCTTCTTAAAAGAGTCACAGTGCTGTGGTTTGTAGGATGCGATTCGCTGGGGCCATTGCAATTTTATCTTTTGTTCGTTTGAGAGCGATGTGAGTGACGCCAGTAAGGTCGCGGGAATGACGTCAATTGCCTTGGTGCAATACTCCTTGGCACGGTAGTGACGCGGCGTTAGAGTCGTTTTTTCTATCTTGTTTGAACTGGTGACGATGTCCACGGTTCGATCTGGGCCAATCAGTCGACAACTGCCAAACAGCATCATAGTTATAAGTATTACAAGCGCGTTATTTAGTCTAAAAACTGTCAAAATTCTTCCCTCAAAGACTCATTCGCCAAGCTTAAGCTCGCGGTAAGCTCCTTTGTCTGTTTTCAGTGTTCTCATGTCGGCTGCCGCTTGAGATTTTTTTGGTGTTTTACCTGCAGGAAATAGGGCCGTAATTCCTTGATCAGACGGATTGCCGTAGTCTGGATCGATCGTCACTGGGACTAAGCCGTCAACCGGTGGCCAAGGTGTTGTCGGCAGGCCGATGGCAATAAGACCATCGAGGAAGGTTTTCCAAATCGGCAATGCAAGAGATGTCCCGCTCGAAGCGTCTCCCAGTGGTGAGTGGGCGTCACCTCCGACCCAAACCGTAGCGACGATGTCTCTCGTACAGCCGGCAAACCAATTATCCCGTGAGTCATCTGATGTGCCAGTTTTGCCAGCTGCATAAGGGGCCATGTAAGCGATGGAGCTGGCGGTTCCGTATGAAAGTACGGTTTGTAGGCCTGATCGAAGCTGTTCGGCGACGTCAGTGTCGAGGGCTTTAATCGGGGATTGTGTCGCGGGGTCGTAGGAAAAAAGTACTTGACCATCGCGGTCTTCGATTTTGGTAATGGCATAGGAATCGTGTCGTATGCCTTGGTTAGCAATCGTCCTGTAGAGAGCATCGACATCGAACATGGTGGCGCTAAATCCTCCAATGGCGACACCTGTCTCTAATTTCATGGGAGATCTAACACCCATCAGTTCGGCGCGGTCAATAACCGTTTGCATTCCGTATTTTTGAGCTAAGCTAATAACAGGAGTATTCAAAGACTTTGCTAAGGCTTTGACAAGAGTGGCCTCGGTCATGTCGTCACCTTTGTGGTTTTTTGGTCGGAATTTTCCGACCGCAACTGGACTTGCATAAACGAGATCCGACCAAACCATACCATGGTCGAGGGCGAGGCTGAAAACCACGGGTTTAAACGCGGATCCTGGGGATCTTTTTGCGGTTACAGCTCTGTTGAATTGAGACTCTCGAAAGTTTCGCCCACCTAACATGGCGAGCACAGCGCCCGTTTTGGGATCAGTCGCAAGGAGTGCTGCTTCGATCCTTTCAGGGGCCTTTTTCCCACGTCGCGGGTTGTCATTAATTTTGGTTTGCAGGGCATCAAGTGCCCCCGCATTTTCAGATACAGCGCGATTGGCGACTTCTTGGAAATTACGATCAAGGGTCGTCGTTATTTTGTAGCCACGGTCATTAAGAACCGTATCGTCTTCACCAAGGAGCTCGCCAACTTCGTTTCGGATCCAGGAGATAAAAAACGGCGCAATTGTCTCGTTGATTGGCACCCATGGCTTGAATTCGAGAGGCTTATTCCGCGCCTCTTCAATCTCTTCCTTCGTTGCGAGTTTAGAGTCAAGGAGGGCGTCCAAAACAACTTTCTGCCGTTTTAAGGCGCCGTTGGGATTTTTGTGCGGATCATAGGCGCTAGGCGCTTGAAAAAGTCCGGCCATTAAAGAAAACTCAGCCAAGGACAACTCTGGAAGAGGTTTCCCAAAATAGACTACCGAGGCCGCACCAACTCCGTAAGCACCATGCCCCATGTACATGGTGTTGAGATAGAGCTCCAAAATTCTTTCTTTTGATAGGTTTTTTTCGACGTAATAGGACAGAACGATTTCTCGTAATTTCCTCGAAACCTTTTTCTCGCGGGTTAAAAGGTAATTTTTGACCAGTTGCATGGTGATCGTCGAGCCACCCTGTTTTAGACGTCCGGATGTTATGACGCTGAAAAGCGCCCTGAGAATGGAGCGCCAGTTGACGCCCTCGTGCTCAAAAAACTTTCGGTCTTCAATCGCGAGTAGCGAGTGAACCATGCCGCGGGGGATATCTTTGTAGGCAAACTCAATATGAAAGTGGTTGTAGTATTCACCAATTTTATTACCCGCGCGGTCGAAAACTACTGAATTGTCTGGGATGATGGCCGCTGTAAGTTTTTTAATCTGCTCGTCTTCGCTCTCAAAAACGCCAGATGACCAAAGATAACCGCCCAGCGCCATGATCATGATGATTAAAACGCCTGATATGACAGCAAAAATTCTGATCTTGTGCTTCCGATCCATGATCGACCAGGACCTCCTTCGGGAAGGAGCCGACTATAGCATCTAAGTTACCGATTAGAAAGAAGAAATAATGATGTCAACAGGCTGGGCTTTTGATATGGTTTTGGTCGTTTCACCCGAATGGGCAGACTATATTTTGCTAAACCTTGGGGGCAATTGGGCGGTGCGAGTCATAGTAATTTTTATGATTTTATTTGGATTTTGCCACGTTGCGGTTGCTGCAGATGGTGCGGCTGCCCGAGGCACGGTGCTTTCCACTCGTAATGATATTGTGCGTTTTGATGTCCAAGGCGGTCTTGCAAGCCCATCCCCGGCCATATCCGCGGACGCATCGGCTCTTCTGACTAAATACCCCTCGGATGCAGTAGGCCTTGGAATAGGTTTTTCGAGGCATGAATTGGTTGAAGACAACGCAAGGTTCTCCGACGAGCATTTGGACCTACTCTGGGAGCATTCTTGGCCGATTATTTCTGGATATCACGCGTTTCGTGTTCGAGGTGGTCTCGGCGTTGCCCGGGCTCATCGCGCGATGGATAAGAATGTGGCGAGTCAGGCCGGCGACGATCCTAGTCGAATTTATTGGGGTGCCCACCTTGGCGCATCGATCGGTTTTGACATCCCCCTTGCAGACCTCGTTTGGGCGCGGTTGGGTGTTAACGTTCAAAAGATACTTCTAGAGCGTACTCCTACTCAAAGCTCTGTGGTCGGTGGTTTGGTTTGGGGTGGTCAATGGTTTGGCATTGGTGATTGAGTTTTATAAGACCGCAAATAGTTGCGGGGGCATGTCGTTTTGATATGATGAGCCCAAATTTTTTCATAATTTCATCTTGTTATGTTCCAAGTTTTTTTGTGATCTGAACAATGGAGGTTTGTATGAGTTTGTCGTTTCTAGTCTCGGCATTGTTGTCTTTTACCATCTTTGCAAGTCATGCCAACGCAGCCGACGACAAGGAGTTAAAAGCAAAGTTCACAACCACAGAAGGTGTTTTCGAGGCGAAACTTTTTTACAAGGAGGCCCCCAAAACAGTTTCGAACTTTGTCGAGCTTGCTCGCAAAGGGTTTTACAATGGACTCATTTTTCATCGTGTGATTCCGGATTTCATGATTCAAGGCGGTGACCCTAAAGGTAATGGCACAGGTGGTCCAGGTTATACGTTTTCAGATGAATTTGATCCTTCGTTGAAACATTCCAAACCTGGGATGCTATCCATGGCCAATAGTGGCCCTAATACGAACGGCAGTCAGTTTTTCGTTACCGTAAAAGAAACCCCACATCTAGATAACCGGCATACAATTTTTGGTGAAGTTGTGTCGGGATATGATGTCGTAAAGAAGATATCTCTTGTTAAGTCATCAAATGACAAGCCTCTTAAAGACGTAAAAATTGAGACGCTTGAGATTATTGGTGATTGGTTCAAGCCCGTTGAAGTCAAGAAGTCCAAGGAGCTCACTCAGGACGATATTAAAAGCATTTCAAAACGTCCTGTGGAATCTTTATTGTCAAAGATTGGCGATAGCCAAGGATTTGGTTCACTATCCCAGGCAACGTTCACTGATGGCATGGCGCGGGGTGATCAAATTCAGGTGCGCTATACGGCCAATTACTCGAAGTCCAAGGGTGCGCAGTTTATCGGAATATTTACGGTAAAAAATGGCAAGGCAGCTGAAGTACAACAGTTTCAGTTTGCGCGCGGACAAGGGCAATAAATTTTGGTCAATGACGGGTCATCCATCACACCCAAGACTTTTCGCGATCCGGATGAAGATTTAAACGATCTGTATGACGCTGAGAGGTCTGCGGGTCGTTGGTATCGCCGACGGCGGTACTGGGTGCTCCTAGCTGTCGCGATTTTTTTGATTTGGTTTGTTCCTTTTGTTCCCGCCCTATTTTTTTCAACGATAACGGTGACTCGATTGGACGCGCGAGGTTATCCGATTGAGGTTGATGTGGGTCCCGGTACAAAGCAATGGGTTGACATCGAAAAAGTATCGCGTCACCTGGTCAATGCTGTGATTGTCGCTGAGGATGCTAAGTTTTATCGACATACTGGTTTTGATTTTCAGGCGATCGCCAAAGCCATCGAGCTGAATCGGAAAAAGGGGCGCTACGTCCGGGGTGCATCCACCATCAGCCAGCAGGTGGTGAAGATTGCATTTTTAAGTCGAGAAAAGACGATTGTTCGTAAAGTCAGAGAAGCCATGGGAACGCTACTGCTTGAAGTTCTTATGTCGAAAGACCAAATTTTAGAGTGGTACATCAATCTTTGTGAGTTCGGCGGTGGCATTTATGGTGTGAAGTCGGCTGGCGCATATTACTTCAAAACCAGGCCAGAACTTCTTACAATCGAGCAGGCCGTAAACCTAGCTGTGGTTATTCCTAGTCCTAACAAGTGGAGTAAGGGGCTAAGAGCTAAATCCTTGACGCAATTTGGCCAAAAACGATTTGCTCGTATTGTGAATAACCTCTACTTAGCGAATTACATCACTGACGTTCAGCGCGAGACCGCGCTGGCTCGTGGAAACTTTGGATACCCCATTACAGGTTATGGCGCCCTCAGTGGTGATGATGACGATTGTGGTGGGGATAAAGAGTGTGAGGACGGATCAGCCGATACTCGGGACGGCAGTCAGGCGCCTGCCACGGTGCCACAAGTCACGCCAGATTTAGGGAGTAGTACTCCGCGAGTTGGGGATGAGTTGGAGCAGCCAACGGCCCAGGCAGAGGCACCTACCGACGCTGTGGCGCAACCCGACGATGACGGCGGCGATCAGTTAAATGAACCGACAGCGGAGGAGCAACCATGAGCGCCCTGTACTCAGTCATTATTGCTGGCCAGTCATTTTACTTTTGGTCCTTGATGGCTGTGGGCGCTTGTATCGGTTCATTCATGAATGTGTGTATTCTTCGAATCCCCGAGCAGAGTTTTTTTAGTCATTTGCGTTCAGTTTGTCCGTCTTGTGGAAAACAAATTCCAGCCTGGTTGAACATTCCCGTTTTTAGTTTTTTTATGCTACGGGGGCGAGCTCAGTGTTGTAGCGCAAAATTGTCGTGGCAGTATCCTCTGGTCGAAATAGCTGGCGCGCTGATTTTTGCTGGAATGTATCTGAAGTTTCCTTTTTTGGGTTGGTCTATTGCCGGTTCAGAATTTGAAATCAATCAATTCATTCGATGGGCGCACGCATCATTATTTGTGTCACTTATGCTTATCATGAGTGTTATTGATGCAAGGCTCATGATTATTCCAGATGTTTTAAGCATAGGTATGATTGTTACCAGTCCACTCGTTGTCCTGGTACATCCTGATTTGGATTTTAAGTCATCAGCCGTTGGGGTTTTTTTGGGTGGTGGGGTTCTCTACCTCGTAGCTTGGGTTTACTGGTTGATCCGCCGCGAGTATGGCCTAGGTTTTGGAGATGTT
>JBEIGW010000131.1:0-7875 GCA_040381655.1 Deltaproteobacteria bacterium | reverse complement strand
GATCAAGCCTAGTAGTCTATGGCCCGGCGGCTCATATGCCTGTTTTGGCGACTGCAAGTAATGCATCTATGCGGGATACGTACTATCCCGCGATTGGTTGGTTTGTGGCTGCAAAGCCAGATTTTACGGGTGGTACCAGGGCCACAGCGGCTGAGCACTGTCCGGGAGTTGCTATCTCAGGTTTCAACGTAAGTAATACGGCGAATGGCTATGTTTATATCGCGCGTCAGACTTATTCAGGTGGTCAATGTCAGGGGGATTTTCAGGTTCATACGAGCTCTGACGAATGGTTGGCTTCGGGTGGTACGCCATGGCTCGGACAGCTTCTCGCAGAAGATTTTAACGGTGATCAGAGAACGGATATTGCAGTAACAGCCACGAATAACCCAAACGCGAGCTCAGCAAACGTGAGAGTTTATCTGACAAATATCGGAACAGCATTCAGTGGTGGAACAACAATATTTCCTCAGCTTCAAAGTCGGGGCACGGTGACCACGGGTGCTAACAAGATCGCGGCATATTGTCCAGATGGCACCAATAACTGCTCATTTCCATCGTTGATTGTGACCTGTGGTGGAAACACGACATATGGTTGTCTCTCGATCATACCAAATCAGTGCACGTCGACGCCTTGCTCCACGCCTTTTGAGGCCGGAACACCGACAAAGAGAATTGACTATCCAGCACCACCAGGCAATACGCCGACCAATGTTGGTAACCTAGGTGGCCAAGATATTATGATCAGGCCGATCGTGTCGACTAGCTTTGCGACTATCACCGGTACAATATCAAGTACTGATAATCCGAACCAGATTGCCGGTGTTTCCTCTACGGTCGAGGTGCAAGTTGGTCAGCCCATATATATTTCGACTAATTATACATACGGCAATGGTATTCCAAATTTTGCTTACGTAACGGCCGTGAGTGGCTCTACGATCACCATGAATAGTAACGCGACGCAGTCTGGTTTAAGAACTTTGTATATTCCTGTTACCCCAACACGCAATGATGTAGCTTTGGCTGGAACGGACGCGTCCGGTGGTAGCAATAATAATACATTTTTGTTGGTTTACGGAAAAAACGGCGCCAGCACCACAGATCCTCTGAAGGGTGCAGCCATGCTTGATTCCTATCCGAACTCCTTCCTTCAGGGTGCCGAAATGGGCTACACGAAGGTTCTTGATGCCAATGGTGATAATCGCCCCGATTTGTTCGCTTACGCTCACAACCAGGGCTTTGTTGGATCCTACATGGGCGCAAGTGGTGTGCGGACGTACGGGATATCCACTTGGCCCTCGCCGAGCTATCTTTCAAGCCCCTCGGCTGGGGGTTGTCCGAATGATGCCTCTTTTTGCTTTCCCGATCCTATCTTTAATTCCATGGGTGTTCAGCAACAGAGACCAACCGGCTGGGAGTTTGACGATGCCACTATGGATATGGCGGATCTCGATAACGACGGGATGGCTGACATTGCTGTGACGGGATTCTTTAGCCGAGGTATTGCGGTGTCCTTAGGGACTTTCTCGGGTGATTTTAAGCCGCCAGTTCTTTATCCGATTGGTACGAATGCCGACTATAGGCCTCGTAGTGTAAAACTAGCTGATCTTGATCAAGACGGATTTGTGGATATGGTTGCGATAGGTACCAACTCTTCTGTGTCCAACACGACGGGATTTGCTGTGTGGTTTAAAAATAATGGGGACGGCACTTTTGCGACGCCGGTCCCCATAAACCAGATTATGTCGACCACGGCTACCTGTAACGATCCTTCGCCTCGTTCAGTTTCGGCGGTTGATATCGACTTGGACGGTAGACCAGAACTTGCTGTCCTGTGCCACACAAATCAGTCAGTTTGGGTTAGCCGGCGAAATGCTATCGGTGATTGGGTGCGACAGACTGGGAACTCAATCAATGCGGCGTCTCCTGGAGCGAACGGGTGGTCCATGAAGTGGGGTAGACTCGCTACTAGCTCTGCAACCGGAATGGATATGGTGATCACCGGAAACGACTCAATTAATACGGTAAGGACCATTACAAATATTAATATTTCAAACATTACGATCAACGGTGATTTTCAGATCTCGGGAACTGCGAATAATTATGTAAGTCTTTACGGAGCTCCTGCAGGAGTAGATATCGGTGATTTTAACGGGGATGGATTGGTAGATTATGCGGTGGGCTTGCAACGAACTCTCGGAAATTCGTACTGGGGGAATACTTATATCACCTGTGTTGTTAATTCATCAGGAAACTGCTCACCACAGGGATGGGGTAACGAAGGAACTACAACAACGTCGATTACCGCGGCCGACACAAATGATGACGGTCTACCAGAGTTGTTTGTTGGCTACTGGGGTGCAGGACGGCTTATTTATAGAACGCTCGCTGCAGTTTTTAATGTGTCACAGTAGCTAAGCTGATTTGTTTTACTTTTCTTCAGTACTCGTTTGTACCGCGGGCTTTGTTGCCTCTTCGGCGGGCTTCGTCCCCAGCATCCCAGTCACTATTCACAAGCTCATAATTCTCACTAGGTATTGGAATCGATATCTGCTCGGCGACTTTCTTGGTCTTCTGGGGCGCTTTGCTTGTTTTGCGATAAGATACGCCTGATGTCGCGCAGCTCGTTAAGGCGGTCGCTAAGACGACTAGGGTCGTGATTTGAGTTTTTAGCCCCATGGCTTAGCCCTCATCTAAATCTAGTTAGTAGTTAAGAGCCTATCGGTTTATCGGGATTTGAACTTTAGAAAATTTTTGCATTCGACAAATAACCGATAAAATACCAATAAATAGAGATACTTAGCGGGCGTTATCCCGACTAAGAGGGGGTTTTTTGGAGACATCTTTTCTCCGAGATGAATTCATGGCACTGGCCTTGCAACTTGATATTGGGCTTTGAAAACAGGAGGAACTATTTCGTGGAACCATCGATCGAGCAAAAACTGTTGAAAGATCACGCCCGTTGGGACAGTGAACATGGCCATTGGCTAAAAGATATAGAAGTCTGGCATCGGAGGCACCGCGATGCCCAAGACATTATTGATACGATGCAAAAATCTATGAAAGAGTTTTCAGATCAAGTGGAGGCCCATCGATCGAGCATAAATCACCATCGGGAGGTGGTGAGACTGCACGAGGCGGCCATGGCTTGGAATGAGCAACACTCGTCAAAGCACCATGAGGGTGACTCCATACATAAGTATCAAGAAGAGGTCCACTCGACTGAGGGTATGATTCACAGAAAGCTTTTAGAGCTTCATCAAAAAGTAGCTAACGATGTGATGAAAATGGCCTATAAGTTTGGATTAAATGTCTAACCCGTGTCGGGTCTAAGGCTATCCAGTAGAGTTTGGGCTTCATTTTAGCTTTTACCAATTTGTGATGGGACGTACAATTGGCGTCGGTGGTTGCTAGCACCACATAGACCCTTAAGTTTTATTAGACCTAGCCGATCTCTAGCTCATGAAAAAACACGGATTAGTGGCCGCCTTGACCGTTCTTGGCCTCTTGGTTGTGTGTCTCTGGCTGATCATCGGCGGGGCATTGACCAGGCCAGGGTTGCTCTTTCATGATTTTTTGCAAAGGCAGTTTCCGGCCAAAAGTTCAGGTCAGGTCGTCTTAATTGTTCTTGATGATGCATCGATTGCCGCGTTGGCTAAAGATAACATCTATTACCCTTATCCACGAGCTTTGTACGGCGAATTGATGGATACGGCCAAGCGATTTGGTGCTCGGGCTGTTGGTTTTGATATTATTTTTCGCGATCCATCCACTAAGGGTCCAGAAGACGATAAAGCGCTCGCGGACGCCATCGCAATGTTTGATGGGTCTGTTGCCGTTGTTAGTGACGATGGGAAGACTCCGCCAACGGATATACTGCAGTCCGCGAAGAACTTGAGCTGGGGGCATACTCATGCCGTCCCGCCAGTTGACGGAATTTTCAGACGCCTAAAAATGGAGGGACAAACCTTTGTCTCAAAGTTTATCGCCAGCAACCATTCTGGCTGGATTCACTTTCCTCCCCGCAGAGCAATTGAACATGTGCCTATTAATAACGTGCTGCAAGCTAAATTTGATGAGGATCTGTTTAAAGAACTTGGTCCGAAGCTTCAAGACAAGATATGGATTGTCGCGACTAAAGCGGTTGGTCTACTGGATGTAAAGCCAAATCCCTTGGATGCACTCGCTCCTGGCGGAGAGTTGCCTGCCAGCTTAATTTCTGAAGCAATCGGTGGATCAGAGGGTGTGAAAGAAGTGACTATTCTCAACTACTGCCTCGTGGCGAGTTTAGGATTTCTCATTTGGATAGCTCTTCTTGTGATCATCGAGCCGCAGCGTCCAGGCATTTTATACATGATTGGTTCGAGTGCTACCGTGATCATTCCTGTGGTGGGTAGTCTTGTGGCATGGCTGGTTTTCACCGCTTGGTTTGATCCAATGCCGCTGTTGTTTGGTTTATTCCTAACGACAACGTTGCACTTCGTTTATAAAGTTCGAAGAGACTGGAAAGAGAGACTTCAGTTTGCCAAGGCGATTCAGCACTCCATGTCGCCACAAATGCTAAAGCTCATTGAGCAAGGACACGTGGAGGTTCGACGATACGGCGAAAAACAAGACGTCTTTATCATGTTTTCTGATCTAATTGGCTTTACGACTATGTCAGAGCAGGTTAGTCCCGAGATGCTCGTTAAACTGATGAACTTTTACCTTGATGAGGCAGTGAAGTTGATCATAGGTCACTCCGGCTATGTGGATAAGTTTATCGGTGATGCCATTATGGCAATTTGGGGTGCTCCGTTGAAAGGTGCGACCTCAGTTGAGGTGGACGCAGATTCTGCTCTGAAGGTAGCCATGTCTTTTAACAACGTCACAGAGCTTTGTCGTAGGACGTGGGAGAAACAATACGGGCTAGTTCTGCCGCTCGGGGTGCGAAGCGGAATTCATTATGGGCCAGCTATTGTTGGGAACTTTGGATCTCATGATCGTTTCAATTACACTGCCCTTGGTGATACGGTAAATCTCGCCTCAAGGCTGGAGGGGGTGGGCAAGTACTATAATCAGCTGATCACGGTCAGCGGTGAAGTGGTCGCTAAGGCCTCACCAAAATTGGCGAGCGAATTTTTTTTAGTGGATGAATTGGTAGTGAAGGGCAAGGAAAAGCCCACCAAGATATACACGACATCCCAGTGGTCTCATGAGGGAGCTGTCAACAAATATAAAACCGCATTTGAAGCATATAGAGCTGAGAAATGGGACGAGGCCATACAGGGGTTTAAGGAGGCCGAGCTTGGTGGAGTGGGGGCTGCCAAAACCTTGCGGATGCGCTCTGAGGGGCTTAAACTAGAAAGAGGTCAGGAAAAATTTGAGAATGGGATATGGAAACTCGATGAGAAATAAATTGTTCAAACATCATATTAGCTTTGTATTTATATTTTCGATTTTATCGTTGATGGATTCAGCCGCTGTAGTTGCGCAGAACCTAGTTATTCAACCCCACGCCGTGAAAGTTCGCCAATCACCAGCCCTATTAGGTCCAAGTGTTGGTGAAGTTAAGCATGGGGACATTGTTCAAGAGGTTTCGCGTCAGGGTAATTTTGTTAAGATTAAAAACAAGAATCTTAGTGGCTGGATTCCCGTCTCTTCCATAACTGAGGAAAAAAAATTCGCTTTAAAAAAAGGCTCAAAAGTTGAATCAAAAGACACCACCGTCGTTGCTGCGGCAGCGCTTGGTCTGACGGATGGTGATGCCGACATTGATACATCGAAGTCAAAACAGTCAAAAGGCCGAAGTCGCTTGCGAGATGTGGAAGAGGGTACTCCTGATAACGAAGCCGATATTTCGAAATTTAAGAGCGATGGTGATTTGAAATCGGGCAAGAAGGGAGGCTCTCGATGAGACTTCTTTTTTTGGGTAAAATGGCTCCGATTATTGGACTAGTTGTTATTGCGAGCGCCTGCTCACACACCGAGCAAAAAGAGAGTTCTCGTGCTCAGTCCGGGGAACAGCAAAATTTATCGCTTCAAGAAGAATATCAGCTTGGCACGAAGGTAGGATCTCTGGTTCTTGGTAATTATGCCCCTCTTGAGTCCCAATTTAATAGGTACGCAACGACCATGGTTCGCTATTTGGCAATGTATTCGACCAGGCCAGTGCTATTTAAAGGCTACCGAGCTAGCCTAATCGATTGTTCTGACTTGGCGGCTATTTCGACTCCTGGCGGTTTTGTTTTCCTCTCTAAACCTCTGGTCGAGGCCACGACAAATGAAGATGAGCTGGCCGGAGTTATCGCACACGAAGTCGCCCATATTGCGCTTCGACATGGTGAAATGTCTATTCGAAGGAAAGCAGCGGCGCAAAAGAGTCGCAAAGAAACAGAGAGCTTGCTGGACGATGTGACTGACCTTGCAGATTTTTTCGTCCCTGCATCATCTGATAAAGATGCTGAAAAAACACTTGAACAAGTGAAACGAGACCGGGAAACCTACGGTAAGCACGTCAGTGATTTGTCCGAGGTCATGAAAGTCTATAAGCACAACAGTAATCAAGAATACGCAGCAGATAAAATGGCACTAGAGATATTGCTGGACGCGGGCTACGATCCACAAAAATACGCTAATTTTTTGGCAAGAAATTTTTCGACGGCTGATCGAATCAAAAATACAAAAAAAACTCCTATAAAAATGTTTGAAACTCACCCTCTCGACGAGGACCGAGTAAAGCGGATACGTGCGGCTATCAAAGGTTGGAGGCCGGGCCCGAATTCCCGTTCTCGAGACACGAGGTTTGCGAAGTATAGAGCTTTAGCCGCCAAGGCGTCCTGAACTCAGACCATCTAGATTCGAATGCTTAACAATCGGAGATTAATCAATGCAAAATAAAAGTATAGATCTTGTGATGACGGCTCACCGCGAAAAATTAATACGTCGGAACGCGTATATTATTTGGGTCATGCTGGGTTTCGTGACTCCGCTCCTTTTTGTAGCGGCGGTCTGGAAAATAAACACTGCAGATGGTCAGGTCATTAATTTCCTAAACACAGATGCCTGGATTCCAAAAAATTTAGAAGAAGAAAAAATGCTGCTTGTGATGCCAATGTACTTTATGGGGTTGCTCTCTGCCGTTATGGCGTTCATTCTTCCCAACGTCATTGGGAAGTCAGGCGCCAAAGAGTTGCCGAAATCGAGCAGTTCGACAGTAAAAACTGCGTCTCCCAACATCTGGTTGGTAAGATTGGTTCTTCGCGTAGCCCTCTTAGAGATGGCTACGCTTATGGGTTTTGCGGTTGCTGTAATGACAAAGCAGTCCGAACTGATGATGCCTTTCTTGTTTGTAACGCTTATCGGCGCAGCTATGAGCTCGCCAGAACAGTTTTTCGAAAACAAATCTCCAGCTTAATCGGGCCTCACTCACATCGCCACGAATTGCTGAATGGCCTGCCAGAGACGTGGATCTGACACGATTGTAAAATGGTTCACACCTGTGAACTCAAGGTTCGCGTGGGCGGCTGGCATCGCCTCTGAGCCAAGTACAACTCCAGGCTGCTGAACGGCGTTTAGCCAGCGCGTTCTTGAATGAAGTGTGGAGAACTCCACGTCGGTGAAGTCACTAGGAGCCTGGCGGCAGCCTGGCATAAATGGATTTGTGCAGTTAATTTTACTGATCGGGTCAACGGTGATCAGCTGAATGGGTGCTTGTGTATACTGTAGCATTTGCGCGGACGATGCCATTTTCATGGACTTCCAGCCGCCGTAAGAGTGGCCCATAATCACAATTCGCTGTGCCACGTATGCCTGAGGCATCACAATACCCTCGAGTTCAACTTCGTTGATGGAAACCATCTGCGGGCGATTTCGCACGTCGTAAACTTGCATCTGAGG
>JBEIGW010000130.1:0-7950 GCA_040381655.1 Deltaproteobacteria bacterium | reverse complement strand
GTATCTGATCATATACCAATCGCCTCAAAACGTTTAATGCCTCTGCGCCACATGGCGATCATTAATATAAAAACGCCGATGAGGACCACGACGCCCCGGGCACACTCTGACCAAAAAATTTCTTGCGGGATACGGTCTGTGATCGTCAATACCGGAAAACCGACCATGTAGTACATGGGAGTCCATTTTACAATCGTCAAAGCCCAGCTTGGCAGCAAATCAATCGGAAATACGGCACCGCTGGCCGCATAATACAGAGCAATAAAAAAAGTGTCTGGGCCCCAAATTTGGGCCATATCAAAAGCGAGCATTCCGACGACAAGCCTCACCAGCCACCCACAGGCAAGACCTAAAGCAAGAGCAGCCAAGTAGTGGGTTAAAGACGTGCTTGATAGGTGGGAAATGAACTCCTGTTGTAGGCTCGGCAGCAAAATCAGTGCGCCAATTAGCAGAGGTGACAGCAGGATAATATAGGCTAGTGTGCAGGCCACACTTCTTAGCACAGCTTGAAGCATATATGGATAGGGTCGAATGATGGCGTAGGAAAGTTTCCCAAGTCTAATGTCGCTGCCAAGATCACGGGATGCTGCGTGATGTTGAATGCTGTGATGAAACATGGCCAAAGCAAAGTACAAGACCAGGCCCATTGGCGTGTATATTTTTTGATCGGGATTGGACTGGGCAGCCTTGTACCAAAATGTAATAAAGCCGGCATAAGCAAATGCCTCAGAGATAATGAAAATGGCTAAAGCACTTCGGTAAAGCAAAACTGTTTGTAAGCACTGCCCAAAATAGACACCAGAAGCGTGAATCAGAATCTTGAGATTGTTTTCTTTTTTTATAGACTGTGTTTTTGTATTCATAGCTTACGGATTTCTTGGCGCGTCGGGGTTTCGTCGGTAGATTTCAGAAAACACGTCCTCAAGACTTCTTTCGCTAATGATCATGTCTCGTAAACCACTTGAAGGTATTAGCTCCACGATCTTTCGGGTGATTTCGGGCGCCTGGCGCACGGTGGCCGAGAAGGTTAGGGTGAGGGGGTCAGGAGACTCACTCTCCATTTGGTTAAGATCCGGATTACTGCTCACCCAGTCGAGGATGGTTTTATATTGTAGGTCACTAGCCAAACTGAGGGTGAAAAGACGCTCTCCTTGAATACGTTCGTCAAGACCATGCAGTGGTCCATCATAAATCGTCGTGCCGTGATTCACCAAAATGACGCGGCGGCAAAGTTCTTCGATGTCTTTTGTGTAGTGGGACGTTAGGATCGTCGTGATGCCGAATTTTTGATTAGCTTCAGCGAGAAACTCACGAATTTGCCTGGCTGCGTTGAAATCAAGACCAATCGTCGGTTCATCAAGAAACAATAGTTCAGGTTCATGCAATATGGCGAGAATGAGCTCCATTTTCATGCGTTCGCCTAAGGATAGCTTTCGAACGGGAATATTCAGTTTCTCCTTGATCTCGAATAGGTTTAGGCAGGTCTGAAGTCGATGTTTAAAGCGATCTTCACTGATGTCATAGATAGCCTGGCTTAATTTAAACGAATCGATCGCCGGAAGATCGGGATGGAGTTGATTTCGCTGGCCCATCACCATGCCGATGCGGCGTAAATATTTTTTGGGACGAGTGGACGTGTCAAACTGATCAAACGCAAGGCACTGACCCTTGCTTGGAGGTATGAGTCCCGTCATCATTTTGAGCATGGTCGTTTTGCCGGCACCGTTCGGCCCCAAGAGTCCAACAAACTCGCCTTTTTTTATGACAAACGATGTAGGCTTTACGGCTCGCACGGGAATGGTTTCGCGCTTAAAAAAGCTACGCAGTGCTCCCGAAAATCCGGCGTCTTTTTTAAATGTCAGATAAGTCTTTTCAAGATTGCGGACCTCAATGGCGATATCAGTCATTACAAAGGAGCCCCTGCGAGGTAGTTTTGAAACTTGAGATTAAGTAGTTGAATGATGCGCTAAAGATGATAGCGTTGCAAGGGCCCAACATTAAAGGGAGAAGCTTTATTGCTCCAGGCATTCATAAATGAGTTTATTTTACTCTTCGTCGCCATCGATCCAGTTGGCACTGTGCCACTTTTAGCGGCACTAACACGCAGCATGGATGAAGTGGCGCGACGACGCTTGGTGATTCGCGGCGTGACCATTGCCGCCTGTGTATTGTTTGCGTTTGCGATGTTTGGACAATTCTTGCTGACGGCACTTGGGGTTTCTTTTGCGTCGTTTCGGATAGCTGGCGGCATTCTTCTTTTTCTAGTGGGCGTTCAGATGGTGTTTCAGGCCCATGCACCCGATGAGCATCACTCGCCGGGGGAATTTGCAGGACGAGATCTTGCGATATTTCCGATCGCATTGCCCTATATCGCGGGTCCTGGTGCTATTCTTGCCGTCATGGTCGTGATGCGCGGAGCCCCTGACGTTAGTAACTTTGTAGTAAAGTGTGTCACGCTTGCTGTTGTGATGGTGGCGACTTTGGGTGTTTTGTTGTCAACGAGTCGCCTTCACCGTATTTTAGGCAAGACCGGAGGCGAGGTTATCGCGCGGGTTATGGGTATTTTGCTTGCAGCCCTTGCTGCTGAGAGCGTGGTGAGGGGTGTACTCGAGGCATTTGGTCGCACGGTGTCGTAGTGGTTTATTAGTGATCGTTAGATCAGAGAGGATTTTTGTCCATGTCATCAGCAAGTGTTTATGGATTTCAGGTGAAAAACATTCAAGGCCAAGACGTCTCGCTAGAAACGTACCGAGGCAAGACGCTTTTGATTGTTAACGTGGCAAGCCGTTGTGGGTTTACTCCACAATACACAGGTCTTGAAGCTCTCTACCAGAAATTTAAAGATCGTAATTTTGAGATTCTTGCTTTTCCATGCAACCAGTTTGGCGCTCAAGAGCCTGGAACGGACGCGGAAATCGCTAGTTTTTGCAAAATGAACTACGAGGTCTCCTTCTCCCTATTTTCAAAGGTGGACGTTAACGGCGCCACAGCAGCACCGCTCTATAAATATCTGAAGTCATCTGTGCCGGGATTACTCGGAACCGAGGCTGTCAAATGGAACTTCACCAAGTTTTTAGTAGATAAAGACGGGCAGGTGTTAAAGCGTTTTGCGCCCACCGATAGTCCTGAGGCGATTGGCAAAGAGTTAGAAAAGATTTTGTGAGGTGACTATGCTGGTTTGCCGTCGTCGTTTTTTTAGCGCGTTGTTTGCGGTTGTTGTGACTCTGTCGTGTACGAAGGAGCCAGTACGGACGAAAGATCCGCAGCAAGCAACGCCAGTTAAGAGTTCAGAAGCATCACCAGCACCACAGCGCGCATCAACCCTCACACCTGCGCCAAAACCTGTGACGCTCGAGGTAGCCCCGTCGGCTTCTGTTGTGAAGACGGCAGAGCCATCGAGGCTCAAACTTGTATGGATGTCTCTTGATGGCTTTCAGCCAAAAGCACTAGAGCCTTGGGTCTCAAAATTAAAGTCTCCGCATCCCAAAGGCCTTGGTTGGCTCATGAACAAAGCTCGCGGTAAGAGCGACTTTCGAGTCATTAATCCCACGATCACGGCGCCATCACATATCGCGACGATCACCTGTTCGCCGGCCGGTGTGCACGGTATTTTAGATAATTCGCCGTGGACGGGTAGTGGGTCCGTGAGCGGGTTTGGAAAACTTTACGAGCCAGAGAATTGGGTGGCTAGGCTTAGAGGACATGGACTACGTGTTGGCGTGGCGTTTTATCCGTCGATCGATGGTAACGGTGATGGCCGCTCAGCTGACATCGGCATGGCCTATGACACCGCTGGTTCATCGACACAGATGATTTCAATTACCAAGAATTCGTCGGTTGATGTGATTGTTCCAGCTAGGTCAACCGACAGTAAATCATTTACATTGAGGCTCACATCCGATTCTAATGGTAACGTCACCGGCACAAGCCCATGGGGAAGTATTCCAGAATTAAAATTGGCAACGCCGCAAGATTTTATTTTCAAGTCGCCAATCAAAGGTGTCGAACGAACGGTCGGTGTGTCCCTCATGCTTGTCTCAATCAAAGATAAGAGCTTGGTGGGCGTGTCTCCCGTACAAGTCATGCCGGTCTTTGGTAGTGATTTTGCGCGGTGGATCGATAAAGAACAAATCTTCTTCTCATCCCTAAAAGACTATAAGATGCAAACCTACGTGCCGTCATACTTGGCAGCTATGAAGCACCGGCAAGATGATATTTTCAAAGTGAACCGAACCATGCTGTCCCGGGACGACCTAGATGCCATGTTCATCTACTTTCCGGATCTTGACAGTCTTCTTCACGGATTTTACAAAGACGCCGCCAACGAAAAGATCGTCGTCGACTACTTGGCGGGATTTGACCAAGAGCTTGGACGGTTGATTGAGTCGATTCCAGCGTCCGCAGATTTCCTTGTTGTCGGTGATCACGGGATGTCAGCGATTGCGTATTCGTTGAATGCAAGAAAGATTCTTGGAGAGGATGTCGCGTCAAAAGGCTACGTCACCACATCCGGTGGATCCATGTATTTTTATCCTGCACCTGGCAGTCTTGACGCGCCGCCACCGGCGGATCTTAATCTTGAGCAGATCGCCGAGCGTCTTCGCAAGATGGAATTTGAGGTAACCAAAGGTAAAATCTTCGCCAAAGTGTTGGTTCGCGGCAGCAACGAAGCCATTAAGGAAGGCCTCGGTGGTCAACAAATGCCTTGGATCATGGCGTTTGCAAATGATGGCATTGGTTTTAAGAATTCGGTGGAAGATAAGCTTTTCCTTGCAAAAGCCACCTGGGCCAAGATTCCCGATAAGCTAAAAGAAAAGTACCCAGAGACTCTCAATAATGGCGTACCCGATCGTCCCGTTCCCGCAGGCCAGCATGGTCACTATAATGGACTTCCTCAAATGCGAACGCGCCTAGTTATGACCGGGCCTCGGCTCTCGAAAGTGCCTCTGACGAAGCTTGATCGGACCCTTCAGCTTGTGCCTGCGGTGGCTGACGCGGAGGGTTGGCCAAGGCCAAAAGGGTGTCTAAAGTAGTCGTAATGACTTGAAAACATTGGTATTTTTTTAAAGAAGATCTCGTTATATAAAATAATCTTAAAATCATTGACCCATTTTAATAATATCGTTAAAATCACGCTCGTTTAGCCTTGGGCTAAGGCCATGTATTTTTCGGCCTTTGCTCGAATGCTTGGGGGCTGATGAGTGTCGATATGAACTATTTATTCTTCATCCTGCTGTTATTAATGTCTGGCTGCCGAGCAAGCGAGAGCTCGTTGACGGCCACGAACGTTCAGCTTTCGGATCGCTATTTGGGAGTTCTTAAGCATACTGCTCACGAGCAAGACCAGCTCGCCAGACTCGATATCATCCAAGAGTCAGACGGCCCAAGAGGGGTTCGCATAAGAGCGACGTTGGTGCTCTATTTTGGTGATTACACCAGTGACGAGTATGCGAGTTATCACTACCAAAACGTTCGCATCGATCAAGCAAGCAATACGTTGATTTTTGACGGACCAGAGCGTGAAGTTCACTTTGTTCTAACTCAAGGTGAAGGGCAAAAGCTTGAAGGTGACGTTAAATCTGGAAGCGGTACGGTAGGGCGCTTGATCGTCGAAAACCAGCGCCAAGTGACCGTCGAGAGACCACTTGTGCAAAAAATTTGGGGCGAGTATCGAGGCGTTTGCGACGGTGTGGGGCGAAGGCTTCAAATCCAGTCCACACCACTTCGCCCGATTGCCACCAACCGAAGTGACCCGTTTGCTCCGTTTATTATCATGGCGCAGATTGGCGATAATGGAGGAGCTGGTTGTCCGCTAGGAGCCAGCACGTGCGTGACCAAGACTTTCATCGACGCCGATTACGATATTTTCTCAGGCCATATTGATTTACACGGACCACTGGGAGCAATGGACTGCACGGTGGACGCACTTGGTCTGACGTGCGGCAGTTGTCGCTACAACCGATCATCCTCTGAAACGGTAAATCCAGGAGTTAAGGTTCTGCCTACCAGCCAGACGGAGTGGAGCGTTAGTCTTAATGAAAGAGCTCCCTCCAGTGGACTCGACGGAGTCTACAAGGGCTATGTTCACCTGAAACGTCGAGATATTTATCATGCTATGAGTATAGCTGTGACCACGTACCGAGAGGGTGATCAGCTCATGGCGTCTTTGGTATCGAGCGTGCGCTACGGTGGCCACACCCAAACTGATGAATCGATTACGACGAAATACGACACCCGGCCGATCAATGGCAGTAATTCAGATATGGTTTTTGACCGTGCCGACCAGGTGACCGATATGATCATCAAAGTTAAAAAAATGGGCGGAGGCGTCATCGAAGGAACTTGGTATTCACGCAAATATGGGTTTGTCGGTAACTTTATGCTGGCGTCTGAGGGTGCCGTCAGTCTTAAAAATATGGAAAAGCTTGCTCCAAAGCTGTCTGGCAGCTATTCGAACGGAGCATTGAATATCGACATGAGTGTGGTGATGGCTGACCGGGAAATCAGCTCTAAAGACCCCTTTTCGCCCTTGATTGTCGAGGGAAACCTTTGGCTCACAGACATCACGACCCGCAAGCCTTTCACGGAAACGGCCTATGACCCTTTCACGGGTAAATTTTCTCTAGAGACAGATGGGCCTGGAGGTGCTTATATTGGCTATAGGACTAAACAAGGGATCAAGCTTAAGATGCCTAACCAGGGGATCCATCGGCCCATGCAGTCCCACAGTTATATTGAACTTCAGAATGTGTCCCAAGATTAAAGGGGTGTCAGTCATGTTAAAAGGTTTAATGACAAGTAGTCTTGTTGCCGTTGCGGCACTTACTGCCTCTGTGAGTCAGGCGGCAGTGCATTCGTACACCATCCCTCGTGTGGCTGCCACTGCCGAACAATGTCAGCAAGTTGAAGGATGGGTGGTGGAGCGTTTTGCTCGCCTTGCTGAGGCCAAAGTTCTTAATCACGGTTGTGAGAGAAACCCTCACCGTACGTTTGACTTGGTTATTGAATACGCAAAACCCGTCCAGGCAAAACTGGTGAGTACATACGACGACCACGCTTACGTTAATGCCTTATATGAGAAGGCCGATGACTGCGTGGCTGACCGCGATGCGGCAGCAGCCACATTCCAAGCGGCGACTGGCATCGAGCCATTAGTTGCCTATTGTCTCCAGGACAGGCGTGATCCCGAAGTCGACAATGGATGGACCATGCGCATTGACGGTTTTGGTGTGGCGAAACTTTCGCCGCAGCATTTAGCCAGAGATTTTTATAACGGCATCAATGGTGACGTGAGTGCTCTTGAGGCAACTCTAAAAAGCACGTTGGAAGCCTACGGTGCAAGTCACGTCAAAGTCAGAATCAGAGCCAACTCTAACCGGGCCATCGTTCATAGCATGTATTATGCGTCCAAAAGACTGCCGATTCTGCAGTACAGCGAAGCGCAATTTAAAAATATGGAAACCTGTCAGAAAAACCGTCAGGAAATGCTGGACGTATTCACCGCCGCCGGTGGACAGTCTCTGATTTTCTTCTGCGGCGGGTCTTCTTATACGTCAAAAGTCTATATGTACACGGCGGGAGTCGTGATGCAGCCCTTGGCTACCGATGTGACGTCGGTCAAGTATGACACCATGGAAGCTTGTGAATCTAAACGCCCTGAGGCAGAAGCCGCATGGCGAGATGGCCTTGAGAAAAACGTCGTCGGCTCCGTGTGCGCCATTGAAGACGCTGTCACTTACGAGTTTGTCCGCATGCGGATGTTTTGGTTAGACTGAGTTAACTTAAGAGCTAAATCAAAAAAGCCAGCCCTCGTGTGGGGCTGGCTTTTACTATGACGAGCAGATCTTTATCTGGATGATGGGCTTACCGTTCTCGTTGTGGTTGTACTTGGTGAAGAACTCCTTGAGGGTGATACGTAAGACGAACCAGATCCTGAGTAGCTTCCAGATG
>JBEIGW010000129.1:0-8095 GCA_040381655.1 Deltaproteobacteria bacterium | reverse complement strand
ATGATAACGTTAGGTATATCGCCGGCTCTACAGAATCACGGCTTGGTAATGTTTTTACAACGGCGGTCAAAAATCGATCAGCCAAGGATGTGAATGTACTGACTAAGCTTGTTCAGGAAGCTGCTTGGGCTGATAAAGAGCACAAGTTAATCACCGCTAGATATCGCTGGGGTCAATGGAGTTTGGATGATGCTGCGCACAACGGTGTAGCGAAGCAAGCCCAATCATTGGCATCCTACCGTAAGGCCATCACAGATGTATTGCAGTATTGTGGACAGATTTCAGATGAAAAAAATGCATCAGAAGAGTGTCTGGCAAAAGCACAGGCCATCGCGGCAAGGGCAAGACCTACTGTCAAGCTTCCTAAGCCTTACGAAAACCTTGTTGAATTTTGGTTCCCTGAACCACTTGTTTCAGCAATTCGTTCAGGTAAAAAAATCGACTCCTTAACGCTTACGCAAATGGCGGCAAGGGACGCTTGTAAAAAACTTCCTGGCGGTAGTTGGGTGCTTCCGAATGGTACGGATTGGAAGCGTATGGTTGAGGCGTCTTATTTTTACTCGAAGTGGAACGCCCAAATTCCAGGATATCGTTTGGCAAGTGACTCGAATCCTCTGTCACTTCCCTGTGGCAGCCTCAATTCAATCACATTCTGGAGCGACGAAGCGGGTCGGGCTGTTCAGATTAGCCCAGAGTGTGCGAGAGATGCGGTATCAGTCATTGGAGCGCCCAAGAGTTTTGAGTATACGCGCTGGTTTGGTCTTGCCAGCTCTGAGCTGAGAGGTGCTTATGGCTGCGTACGCTACCGCGCTAATAATAACTAACTCATGATAGTAAAACGTGTCATCTGCCCAACCTGTAAAGGTGTGGCCATATTTGATTCTAGCAACGAGAACCGTCCGTTTTGTTCGTCACGATGTCAGCTTGGTGACTTGGCGGCGTGGGCGGCTGACGGATATCGAATTCCTGGTGTAACGGTCCCTATCAGCTCTGATATGGCAAGTTCTCGGATTGATACAGACGAGATGTTTGACATTTAAACTGGCGCACCTCGCTGGTGCATCACTATTTTTAATCTCGGGAGGCAAAGCCTCCTTAAGGGGTTTAAACACTCGGTACTTTCGAAAATCCGACCTAAAAGCTAACCTTTGTGTCCTCCAGCATCATTGGTCTGTGAACTGGTAGGGTTTGCTGAAGCTTTTGACTTTTAAGCAGCTCTTGGAAACGGGAAGGTGGGCTTTCGCTGCTCGAGCTTGGCGAGAATTGTTTCATCGTGCCACATGACATAAAGAGCGATGTGGCAGCGAAGTCTTTCTTTGAGCTTGGTTGTACACCAGGTTCGTCTGATCAGGCGGCAGATGTTGGCTCGCAGCATGGCCGCGGTGTGATTTAGGGAAAATAAAGGATCTCGGCCCCCCGCCTTAAGTTCACCTTGCCCGGCGACACAGCCCCGGCGACCTTTGACTTGAATATGCCTCGCTTGAGGAAGGAATGTGCGGATCATCCCGGGATAACGCTTGTGACTGTCACTTGTGATGATGAGGGATGGATCTGCTATGTTTGAAACCGTCGTTAGGACGTGGCGCCATGCCGTGGCGCGCTCGTCTTTGCGGGGGCCATATTTTAGTTTGCTTTTTTGGGCTAGAAGTCCTTTTGCTGGCATAGATGCCACGTCAAAAGATAAGACGAGGCGTGTGGGATGGTGCACAGCGATTGGAATGGAGAGGGGTTTCATCTTCGTGTGTTCTGAGGTTTCCATGTCGTCAAAGTGGACGTTTTGGACAGGTGCTATGTTTTTGAGAAGATGGTCTTGATAAGCCGCTGACACCTTCCCGTAATAAAGCAGACGATGGTCGACGGTTTTGCGCGTCACGCCAATTAAGATGGCCGAGCGTCTCATAGAGTTATTGGACGCAAGTAGCTTGAAAAGTGGTTCATTGATGTCTCGTTTGCGCTGGCGAAACTCCAGAGTCGACGTGGCCTCGGAAAACGTGCGCCGGCACTCACGGCAGATGAAGCGACGAACCATCACCCCATCACAGGTACGGAGAAATGAACCGCGAAAGCGAATAATCACTTGTCGTCCCCGGGGTAGTGAGGAGTGGTAGGGGCAGTGGGTGGGTGGCTGGCAGCGTTCGATCATGCCAATAAAAGTGACAGAGAAACCAGCGTGACCGCCAAGCACGTCTTAAGGCTCTGATAATCTGAGGAATTGGAGGGGGGCTAACCAGGCTTTATGGCTGGAGCGTGAGGATTTCGTACCAGCTAATTAAGCCAGTTTATTCCAGCTTCAGAAGATAACGACGAGCGGCGGTAATTTCAAGCGAGGTTGCCATACCAGCTTTTTGTCTTGTGAGCGTTCAAGTTTCTCAAGATGATACGAACTTAAAAAAGCAAAAACATCCCACCATGTATGTATAAAAACGGCCTCACCAATAGTCCACTGATTCCTCTGTGTCACTCGTCCGAGATGCAGTCCCAGAAAAAGTTGTGGTAATGGGATATTATTGCTTCCCAGATGAGCTAAGGCGAACAGGATGCCTTGCCCGACGTTAGCTATAGGAGCTGATAATCCCTGCTCGTGAAGAACCGGCATGATCCATCCGCGAAATACGGCCTCTTCGTGGGTACCGGCTCCGTAGGAAAACGCAGATGAAAACAGAACATCCTCCTTTCCCACAGGACGTCGCGTAAAGTCAGATCCTGGATGAGTAGCGAGATACCAAGATAAAGATCCGCCAACCAGAAGAGGTATGTAGGTGGATGATCTAGTGAGATAACTGAAGTTAAAGGGGGCTTTTAGGATCTCCAACGGCGTTTCCCCTCCGCCCAGAAACCGATACTGATCAAATTTTTGTCTCTGCCAAACCGCAGATCGAAACGAATGATAGGCACTCATTCCGCCCGATGCCTGGTAAACTTGGAGCCCGAGGATGTATTTCCGAACGGCGGTATTCTGAGAGCTAATGTCAAGACTCTCCTTCTCGGAGAGTTTGAAGTCGCGAGAAGCCCGCTCGGAATAATATGCACCAGCAAGTCCCACTGTGGCGTATGAGGTGCCGCTAATGAGCTGTTTCCGATAAAGCTGCCCGGCTCCTGGTAGAATCAACGAGATGAATGGCAGAGTGATGTCGCTTGCCGAGGAGTAAGCGTCAGAGTTTTCAAACGCCCAAAAGTCTTCCTGATTCGTACTTGTGGCAGAAAGAGCTCGACTGACGTCTGGGATAATGAACGAGCTAATCGTTAACAAGGCGATGAGTATGATGCGACTCATTGGGCGCTCCACCTTGAGGCTAAATTTATAGGGCCGTTTACTGTGAAAACTTCCATGTAAAGAGTATCATCTTACCAGGTGGCTTCCGATCAATTTCAAGCAGCCCCCTTAGCAGACCAGTTGAATCGGTGACGGGAATTTTATGGCGTCAGATGAACGAGCTCGACAGGAGACCTTGGCAATCCTCGTTATTGCCCTAGTTCAGTTCGTCAACATCGTCGACTTTATGATGGTGATGCCGCTAGGGCCTGATTTTGCCAAGGCGCTTGGTATTCGAGTGAGTCACATGGGCGTTCTTTCTGGTGCGTATACACTTGCCGCAGCTCTTAGTGGTCTTCTTGGTAGTATTTTTTTGGACCGCATTGAGCGACGAAAAGCCTTGGTCTGGTCGCTCATTGGTTTGTCCATTGGTACGGCCTCTGGCGCTTTTGCATGGGACTTTCATAGCCTACTGTGGGCCAGGGTGCTCGCGGGGCTGTTTGGTGGTCCGACATCGGCAATCGGTCTTGCTATCATTGCCGATCTTGTGCCGCACGAGAGACGCGGTGCTGCTCTCGGTAAAGTAATGATTGGTTTCTCGGTGGCCTCTATTTTTGGCGTTCCGATTGGGCTTGAAGTGGCGAGGCTTTTTGGATGGAATGCTCCATTTATCATGGTGGGGGCTTTTGCGGCGATTGTAGGCATTCTTTCTCGCGGATTTTTGCCCGCGCTTCGTGGGCACCTTTCTGAGGGGAAAGTCGGGCTCATGAATTTATCGCTGGGATCTCTTCTGCGTCACCGAGCTGTCTTGACCAGTTATTTCCTCCTTTTTTGTGTCATGACGGGCGGCTTTCTCATTTTCCCAAATATCGCTGGCTACGTGCAGATTAACCTTGGATTTCCAAGAGATGAGATGGGCCAATTATATTTTATTGGTGGGCTAGCTAGTCTTGTTGTTATGGCCTTTTGCGGCAAGCTGGTCGATATTTTTGGAAGTTTACCTTGGTTTATGTTGGGGTCCGTTGGTTTTTTTGCAGCCCTACTCTTGGGTCTTTATTTACAACCCCCCCTCATGAATCCCTATGGTATTTTCATTACCTTTATGTTTTCCGGCACGCTACGCAACATCAGTATGCAGACATTATCGTCTAAAGTGCCAAGACGGGAGGAGCGAGCTGGTTTCATGTCACTACAGTCTGCCGTGCAGCACGCAGGGATGTCGGCGGGTGGTATCTTCTCATCGAGGCTTCTAACGACTGCGCCAAGCGGCGAGCTTATCGGAATTGAGCGAATTGCATCATGGTCAGCAGTGATGGTGTGTCTTGCGGCCTTACTGATCTATAGTCTCTCCAAACAGATTCATCACCGCGAGAACTAAAAAAACCACCCAAAGGGTGGTTTTTTTCGGAGAGTAACTTAAATGTTAGCCTCGGTATGCTGTGTTCAAGTTCGTCCATTGAAGGCCCAAGTTACAATCGATGGCGGGGATCTCCAATACGTTAAGCGCGTTGTTTAGGATCTTGCCTCCTACACCGTTGCGATCGGTTGCGAAAATCTCCGCGTATGCATCAACGAAGTCTAGTACGTCTTCCAGAACCTCTTGCGAACCGCTCAAAATGGCAGCCTCTACTGCCTTACGGAACCATTGTCCGATTTCCTGCATATTAAACCCTGCTTTGTGGCCAAGCCTGATGCAGTCGCCGCACAGTGATACGAGAAGATCATGGCTGATGTTTTTGTCGTAGCGACCTACAAAATACGAGAGGGTCTTATAGGAGCCGCGCCAGTCCTTCACCATCTGAGTAGTGCGGATACGTTCCATAGTGAGATCGTATGCGCGCATGGCCGCGTCTCTGTCGGCTTGGATTCGTTTCTCTCGAGATTCTATCTGTCGATGCAAGCGATCTTTGAGAGCTGCTAAAACCTGACGGCCCTCATTTGGTGTAATCGTCTCTTGGATGTCGAACTCTCTGTTAAGAGTTGTCGAGATTGCGTCAACAGCAGTTGATACAGAGCTGTTGGTAAAATCGGCTATCTGCGCGATAGTCCACGATGTGTTGTCTGGCCATCTAGTCAAAACTTTTTCGAACGCAAGCGCAAATTCCAACATGACTTATCCCTTCCCTGGATCGATCGTGGACTTCAGCGGGCCACACTTCCTTGTGTTCCGCCTTTGTTTAAATACGACTGTGATTTTTGGACTTTTAAAATTGTACCCGAGCACGCAAAAAAAAAGCAAAGCCAAACTTCGAGGATGTGAATATTTTCCTCGGAGTCGGCTTGCTTAGTTTTTATTCATGACTGTTTAGGTCTTTAAGCTCTAGGCTTTGGGCCTAGCAGAGCTCGAATTACCCGTTGGTACGTAGGCTACGGCGCTTGCGCATCATACGACGCTTGTTACGACCGACTTTACGACGACCTTTGGGGTGTTTTCTTCTGTGACGTGAGCCGTGCACTGTGGAGTCTCCATCCTTCATTTTATTCAATTGAGACCGGACCGGGCTATCCGGAAACGGTCCAGGGCTCTGAAGCCCAAGCCAAATAACGAGGTGCCGACACTACTGATCTCTGCGGGTGTTTGCAAGCGGAATTCCTTGAAACCTATAGGTAATCATGGAATAATTGGCAATAATTCAATCTATTCTAGTTTTATTGAAGACTTAGCCGTTGGCAGGGAGCGCCCAGTGACTAAAGAAAATGAAGAACTCGCGATGGAAAGAGCCAAACGCAGCGTTAAGTCGACGCTTATTGAGCCCTTTAGCCAGATTAAATTCGGTATTTATGTCATAGGGGCGTCGCTCGCATTTGTCATCCTTATTGCCGCTATGTTTGTTTATGCCTTTTATCAGCAATACCAGCATTTAATGGGGATTTTTAATATCACGGACGCACGCGATCAGTTACAGCTTGTGACTAACGACATCTTTTATTCAAACGCAATCAAGATTGGTCTGATGCTTTTTCTCTACATGGCTGGGATGTTCTTTCTAGTTTTTAAACTGACCCACCGTTACTACGGCCCGCTGGTCTCCATCGAACGGTTCATAGATGAAATCGCGAAGGGGAAGTACAAAAACCGTGTCAAGATCAGGCAGCGAGACGAATTACAAAGATTAGCTAACCGTCTGAATGAAATGGCAACTGCCCTTGAAAAGCGTCACGGAGGCTAAGGCTTCAAACTTAATTTGTTAAGTTTTATATGTGACGAAGCTTTTGCGAAGGAAATTAATTCTTGGATATGCAATCCCGATCGACAAGTCGAAAAGTAAAAAGTCTAAAAAAAGTCCGCTCACGTGTTTCTGCGCCGCATTCATCTAAAAAAATCGCAGCTAAGCCGGTAAAGGGTAGTTCGAAAGATCTGGCAGCCAAGATCAAATTGCCGCAGGCTCTATTACCTGCTGACGTTTACAAAGTTTGCGAAACTGACATTTTCAAGTTCAATAACACATCAAAAATTGGCGAGAGCCATGAGTTTATTTCGCAGGACCGTGCGGTTCGGGCTATCAACATGGGCCTTGGCATACGTAAACCTGGTTACAATATTTATGTTGCCGGTGCCCAGGGTACGGGTAAGACAAGTGTCATTCGCACATTCCTTGAACGATGGTCCAAGGATGCCGCGGTTCCAAGTGATTGGGTCTATGTTTATAATTTTCAACATTCAGAAGTTCCTAAAGCTGTCGAAATGCCGGCGGGCGAGGGTAAGAAGTTCAAAAAAGAGATGGAAGCTCTTGTGAAAGTGCTTCGTACCGAAATACCAATGGCTCTTCAGAGCGAAGACTATGAAAATGCGGTCAATGCTTATCTGTCGGCAAGTAACGATAGAAAAGCCAAACTATTTAGTGATCTGGAGAAGAGAGCCAAGCAGCTTGAGTTCTCCGTTAAGTCCACTCGTCTCGGGATCGAAACGATACCTGTAATTGATGGTCGCGTTCTCACTGAGAAAGAATATGCAAAGCTTAGTGAGTCACAGCGTGAGGGTGTCGAAGATCGCAGGGCTCAGATTGAACCTGAGGTTTTAGACTTTGCTAGAAAAGTTCGAACTATAGAAAATGAGACCAGGGAATATATTGAGAAGCTTCGAAGCGAGTTAGGTAGACATGTCGTTGGCATGGCTATTGAACCGCTGATGGAGGAGTACAAGGCCAATAAGGGTATCAGCGAATATCTTGGAGAGGTGCGTGATCATATCCTCGAGCATCTCATGGATTTTGTTGAGCCAGAGGAGCCCCAGGCCGCCCAGGGGGGCGCAGAGGTGCCGCTAGAGTTGCTTGGTATCCACGAAGAGCGCGATAAGTTTGTTAGGTACGCTGTGAATGTTTTTATAGATAACACCGGTGCAGAAGGCGCTCCAGTGATCATTGAAACAAACCCAACCTATTACAACCTGTTTGGTAAGATCGAGAAGAATGTCGAACACGGTATGTATTTGACCGATTTCACGATGATAAAAGCTGGTGCAGTGCAGAGGGCTAATGGAGGCTATCTGGTTCTGAACGCCATGGATATTTTTAAAACGGGAAATATTTGGGAGACTCTTAAGCGAGTTTTAAAGAACCGCAAAGGTTTTATCGAGGATATGGGTGAACAGTATTCGCTTCTTCCAACCTCGGGTCTTCGTCCGTCACCCATACCGCTTGATATGAAAGTGATATTGATCGGTAATGATGACATCTATCACCTGCTTCAAGGGATGGATGAAGATTTCACCAAGATTTTTAAGATAAAAGCGCACTTTGACGAAAAGATGCCGCGTAGCCGCGATAACATTGAGCACTATGTCGATTTTATCGCGACCAGATCTGATAAAGAGGGTTTACTCAGTTTCGATCGCTCCGGTGT
>JBEIGW010000128.1:0-8149 GCA_040381655.1 Deltaproteobacteria bacterium | reverse complement strand
GAGGATTTATCATGGGAATGCGAATTAGAACGAACGTGCCTGCCATCACCGCTCAACGCTTCATGTCTGACAACAAGGACGCAATGAGCAAAAGCCTCGAGAGATTATCCTCAGGCTACAGGATTAACAAGTCAGCCGACGATGCCGCTGGACTCGCCATCTCAGAAAGCTTGAGAGGCAAGATTCGTGGTCTTAACGTTGCTAAGCGCAACGCTAATGACGCCGTGTCCATGGTTCAAGTCGCCGAAGGTAGTATGAACGAGATGACCAACATCTTGATTCGTCTGCGGGAGCTAACGGTTCAATCGTCTACCGATACCATCGGTGAACGGGAAAGATCGTTCCTAAACCGCGAGTACACACAGCTTGCCGATGAGATTGACCGAATCGGAAACTCAACTGAGTTTAACGGCATCAAGATCTTCGATAAGGAAGCGGATCGTGACCAGTTCGTGATCCAAGTTGGAACGAACGGCACAACGCCAGACATGAATACTGATACGATTGCTATTAGTCTTGCTGGCCTCAAGTTTAACACTGAGGACCTCGGCATCGGGAAAGGTGCGGAAATCGGTTCAGTTGACGGCGGATCTGGGCCCTCGCTTGAAGACATTTCTTCAAAGCTAAATGTGATCGACGAAGCGCTAAACAAGATTGCCAGCGAGAGAGCAACCCTCGGTTCTGTTCAGAGCCGCCTAGGAAGTGCCTTGTCCAATTTGGCCGTAAATGTCGAGAACATGGAAACAGCGAAGAGCCGAATCAAAGACGTCGACTTTGCAAGTGAGACCGCTGAGCTTACTCAAGCCCGCATTCTCACAAGCTCAACGACATCCGTCTTGCAACAGGCGAACGCTGCGCCAGAGCAAGTGCTGCAACTTCTACGTTAATTTGTGTCGAGCTTTTAGTCCATGTGAGCCAATTTAGACGGCCCAAGGTGGGTTCGTCTGCCCAAAACAGAGGAGGTTACTTCTATGGGTATTAGAATTAAGACCAACATTGAGTCCATTGTGTCACAACGCCGGGTGAGTGACAGTCGAAAAGCACTGGGCGAATCCTATGAGAAACTGGCCAGTGGTCAGCGCGTCAACAAGTCAGCTGATGACGCGGCTGGTCTGGCGGTCAGCGAGCGAATTCGGGCCAAAACCCGAAGCCTCGAGGTGGCAAAACGTAACGCTAACGATGGTATCTCGTATATCCAGGTTGCAGAAGGCGGCCTGAATGAGACGACAAACATCGTTGTTCGTATGCGGGAACTCGCGGCTCAAGCGGCGTCCGACACAATCGGAAACCGGGAGCGAGAATTTCTTAATAAGGAATTCACCCAACTTCGCCAAGAAGTGGGCCGCATCATGGATTCGACAGAGTTCAACGGCGCAAAAGTCCTTAAAGTGGACGAGCAAAAACCCATGCGTATATTCGTCGGTGCAAGCAACCGTGGAAATGACGCAGATGGAAATGCGCCAGACATTAGCCCTGAAGAAGATCCAGATATTTTGACCATCGATCTGAAGGATCTCGCCACATTCAGGGAGGCAATGGAAGCTGTCTTGGATGAGGACCTGACGATTGTCCCGAGTGATTCGGACGGCGGCGCAGCTGATTTGGGTCCAGCCGGTACAAATGATATTTTTAATCGTTTGGACTCAGCTCTTGATTCCATGGCGTCATACCGAGCCGTTCTCGGTTCGGTGCAGTCACGGTTGAACTCAAGTATCACCAACATTGACGTGACCAATGAGAACTTGCAGGCTGCACAGAGCAGGATTCGTGATGTGGATTACGCCGCTGAAACGGCGAAACTCGCCACAAACCGCATTCTGACCCAAGCCGGCGTGTCTGTCTTGACGCAAGCTAACGCAAACAGTGATTTCGCTCTTCAACTCTTGCGCGGCTAATAGTTAGTTCAGGAATGGTCGGGGGCCCGCACTGTATTAGTGCGGGCTCTTTAATTTTTTGATGACGTCTGCGATCATGAGAGCTGCGGTCCTGGAATCAGCCGCACTAATTCCGTCACCAAAGCTAGCGCGGAGTATGTTGGCTTGGATTTCTATGGGCAGACCAAGTGCTTTTGGCACGTGGCTGAATTTTTCTCCGCTTGATCCAATGCAAGATGATCCTTTGTTTATACAAACCATTGGTAGAGACTCTAGAAGTGACGATGCATCGACATTTTGTGCGTAGAAACTCACTATGCCCGCGGCCTCAGATTTTATCGGGATAGTTAAGGCGACTTCCGGCGCTGCGCTTAATAGTGTGTTGGTGAATACATCTGCACAAGTGCGCATATGTTTGACGCGTTCAGGTCGGTTGCGAGAGTGCGATAAAACAGCGGTCGCCGCAGCAGAAATCGCGAGCGTGTTGTGCGTTCCGGGTCTAAGACCGCGCTCCTGATCACCTCCGCGGTATGGGGGATTTAAACGCGGAGAAAGCGCATTTTGTCCGAGCAGGAGAACGCCAACACCCTTGGGTCCATATATCTTGTGGGGTGAAATCACATAGCTACCAAAGGTGCCGACCGAGAAATCTACAGATTCTCGAACAAAGCCCTGGACCCCGTCGCAATGGAAATACGCGCCGTGGGCTCGGCACAGGGCAGAGATCTCTTCGACGGGATGACGCGCGGGGATCTCATTATTGATGTGCATGAGCGCGACGAGAGTTGGTTTACCTTTGGAGGACTTTAATAAGGTTTCAAGCTCATTTAAATCTATGGCACCAGTGCTTACGACGGGCAGTTCCTTCGCATGCGCAAGGCCAGCGGACTGAATTGTATGGCAGGCCTCAAATACGCTTTTATGCTCTGTCGATCCAAACAATATCTGTGGAGATCGACCTGCGAATCTCAGCGCATGCCCCCACAAAACCATGTTGTTTGCCTCACTGGCCCCGGATGTGAACAAAACGCTGTCTGGAGAGGCATTAACCACATTTGCGATCTCATGGCGGGCGTCATTTATGAGGCTTTCAGCCTTATGACCTTCTAGATGATGGGCTGCAGCGGCATTACCGAAGGCGTCATCGTCAAGCATGGCCTTGACGCATATTTTTACGTCATTTGACATGGGCGTTGAGCCGCAGTGATCCAGGTAAAAAGTTTTTGGTTCGACCATGATAGATCATCCATCTACTGGCTTAATTCGAACATACGCTCCAAAGCAAGTAACGAGTTCGCGGCAATATCACTAGGCACAGATATTCGATTGGGCTGCTCTCCACGAAATGCTAGGCGATTTAATGACCATGCTAAATTATGAATACTTATTCGATTCATGGTGCCGCAGAGGCAGGTGTAAGGGTTTAAGCTCGTAATCGTTTTGTCCGGGTGCTGTTTTGCTAATCGCTCTACAAGATGCTTTTCGGTGCCAATGGCCCAGTGACTTCCCGGCTGGCCGGCTTCTACTGTCTTAATAATGTAATCAGTGGAGCCCGACAAGTCAGCCAGATCTACAATCTCCATGGCGCACTCGGGGTGAACAAGAATTTTGGTCTCAGGATTGTCTAGGCGGATTTTTTGAACCTGCTGTACCGTGAATAGTGCATGGACGGGACAATGACCTTTCCAGAGCCAGATTTTCCGTGAGGAAATAGTTTTCGCACTATGGCCTCCAAGTGGTTTCATGGGGTCCCACAAGAGCATGTCACTGGAAGGAGCTAGCCCGAGACCTTTGGCAATATTTCGACCGAGATGCTGATCGGGAAAAAAGAATACGTGATCACCCCGGCTCAAAGCCCATGTTATCACAGCTTTGGCGTTTGATGATGTGCAGATAACGCCGCCGTGTTGTCCAACAAAAGACTTTATGGCAGCCGACGAGTTTATATAGGTGACTGGAACAATTGTGCCCGCGCCGGATTCCTTAGCCTGATTCCAGGCATCGTCCACATCTCTGATCTCAGCCATATCGGCCATATCGCAGCCGGCGCCCAGATCGGGAAGACAAACGTAGCGCGCCCCTCCGGTGAGAATGTCGGCAGTTTCTGCCATGAAGTGTACGCCACAAAAAATAATATTTTTGGCGTCACAATCTCGGGCGATCTTGGCAAGTTTTAGACTATCACCCGTAGCATCTGCATGTTCAATGACTTCATCGCGTTGATAATGATGGCCTAGGACGATAACGTCTTTTCCTAGCTTTGACTTCGCCTCGCGAACCAGCTGATGTGCTTGCGCGTGGGATAGATTTTGGATGTCATCAGGAAGGGGTGCTTGAACTGCCATATTAAGCCCGAATCAGAAAGGTTTACGACGGACTACTTATATGAAAGGGCAAATACTGCTGCAAGCTAAATCCTGACGAACTTTCTCAAGATAAGTGCCAGGAACCGATATATTGCGGGTATTCCAATAAAAAGCGCATATAGGCGCCAAGAATAAGCCGGCCCATGACGCAGAACGCCGATGCTACACCCTGGAGCGAGACGCGCGTGCCCCCCGCTTTCTGGGTAGATTCGGGCCATGGCTGCACGGTCGTCGACTGATAAAGCGTATGAATTTCTATCTAGGCTATAACTCATGATGGACTCAGGCATCAGGCTATGACCAAGCCCCACACAGTGTCCTAGCTCATGAAGAGTCGTTTTACTTAAGCCTTCAGCATCCACCCCGTCGTTTACCGCGATATGAATGGAGCAGTGCTTAGGAACGCCGTCATCGACAGAATCAAAGATACTGTAGCCGGCCGCAGTGGCCCCGCCAGTGATGGAGTTGTCGTAATAAATCGATATACGTGCGGCATTGCTCTCATCAAACGGCTGAAGTCTAAGGAGTGAACCATCAACCGAGCTCCAAATGGCGGCAGACTCGTCGGCGATATCCTGAAGATAAACTTGGAGCTCCGAGTCAGCACTAACGACCTCGTAATAGACGTTGGGGTTGTCCCTTGAAATAGGCCACTTATGCAATGCGCCGTCGACGTCGAAAGGGGTCGGGTAGGCCGCCGCCGTCGTAGCCGTGATCGTCGATATTAGAATGCCAAAGATACGCCAGCCCATATAGGGTAACTCCAAGTGATAATTCTAGTTTTTGCAATATAGAATTGAGACGTGATATCAATCCTTAGGGATGGGATATACCGCGGAGCGGATGTCGGCAGCCAAAGCGGCAGCATAGGAATTATAGTCCCCCACGATATTTCACCGTAAGGGCCGGCGTTAGAAATGCCGCCACCGGCTTGGGTGAAAAAACGCCAGAAGCAAGATTCATCACAAACCGACAGTCTGTAATTATAGCCTACACCCATGAGTGGTAGATCATAGACCATTAACGCTCGGTTATAGAATGCATGCCAAGCGTGTGGTTTTTGGTATCCTTCCAGTCTGTAAGCTTCTTGACCACCTGCATTCGGTGCCAGTGATAAGGCGTGTACTGACACCTCGTTAAAGGACTTTTTTGCAGCCCACGCTGGGGGCGCGGACATTCCCGCGCAGATCGCTAGTGCGAGGCACATCAGAAATCTCATCGTGCCCTACCCCCGACAGATATGGGATAAGCTGCAGAGAGCACAAACCAATTAAACGGCCAAGCCACGTAAGCCTTCAGTTGGTCTTGGGCCTCATGGCCTATGAACACTTGATGTGCAAACCTAACGTCAATAAATTTAGGGCTCCACCGTGCCTCAACTGCCACTGCGATGCCGGGGAGCTTATAAGAATTTTTATCATTCAGATTTTCCGATGCTTTGATGTAACCCCAAACGTAACCTCCGCCTAAAAGAGCAGTTACACCGTATTCTTTTTTCCCCATAACGCTGGTGCCGACCATGCCCAAGGCGGAGAAATCCTGGTCCGTGTAACCGCTTTTTGAGTAAGCAGGACGCTGAAGATATTGAATTCTCATCAAGCTTGAATCGAAACGTCTGGCTAGGTCGATTTGGCCGCCATACACATAATGGTAGTACTGGGATGAGGGTGGCGTCATGAGGCCAACTAATGCGCTTGGCCTTAGAGAGGCCGCAAGGCTAGAGCCAGCGACTACAAAGTTGGCCGCAAAAGCTAATAACAATATGACAACGCGCAAACCCATAAACGAAGGCGCCCTCAGTTAAAATTCGATATCCAATTATTTGATCAGAATTCTACCAGTTTTTTGCGGTTTGACAGCCGTAATCTAGGGGGGAATCTATCTGGTTTTTTAAAAACAGCAGTAGTATCAGGCATTAGCCCCTGGCCTTGGGTTGCGCAGTTCGCGCCTTAAAATTTTTCCAATATTGGACTTGGGCAAACTTTCGCAGATTTCGTAACTTCTGGGGCATTTATACCCCGTCAGGTTTTCTTTACAATGCGCTCTTAGCTCCTCGACGGTTAAAGATTTGTCTCGTGGCACGACAAACGCCTTTACTGCCTCCCCGCTATTTTTGTCAGGTACTCCGATTACAGCGGCTTCAAGTACCTTCGGATGTTTCGAAAGAATATCTTCAATCTCGTTAGGATACACATTAAACCCACTGACAATAATCATGTCCTTAATCCGGTCTACGATAAAAAAGAAACCACGCTCATCCATTCTTGCAAGATCTCCCGTATATAACCAACCGCCGCGCAGAACCTTCGCAGTTTCATCGTCACGATTCCAGTAGCCCCGCATGACTTGTGGGCCGCGTACCGCAAGCTCTCCGATCTCGCCCGGTAATTTTTCCAAACCCTGCTCGTCAACAATTTTAGCGTCCGTGGATGGTAATGGTAGCCCGATAGAACCCGTTGGATTACTCGTGCTAACAGGGTTTACATGAGTTACTGGTGACGCCTCCGTTAGTCCATACCCCTCGGTTATCGGGACTCCTGTAATGCTTTGAAATGTCTTGTTGACGTGATCTTGAAGAGCCATGCCCCCGGCGACTACAACCTTCAGAGACTTTGGGGCTAGCTCGCGAAACATACGGCTGTTATTTAATGAATTAAAAAGCGTATTAACCCCGGTCATGACCGTAATTTTGTGATGTCGGAAGACGTCTATGGTGTTCTTAATCGGAATGGGTTTTGGCAGAAGTATGATGTGTTGGCCGTCAGCCAGAAACGCTAGGAAGTTAACACTCAACGCGAAGATGTGGTAAAGAGGAAGGGCGGTAAGTACTGTTTCGCCGCCTGGAATGAGCGCTTGTTTTGTTACAGCATTTATCTGCAACATATTGGCTAAAATATTCTTATGAGTCAGTACAGCACCCTTGGCGACACCAGTTGTGCCGCCCGTATATTGCAGAATAGCGATGTCATCAAGCGCAAGGGTGGGAGCTTTTAATAGATTTGGCTGCCCTTTCGAGATGCCTTCATTAAATGACCAAGCGCGCAGCGTATGCCTAGGGACCATTTTCTTTAGGCGCATATAGATGCTGAGTGGAAGGCGCTTCCAAATTGGAAGCTGATCCGCAATTGACGTGATCACCACGTGTTCAATCTTGGTCTGAGGAAGAATCTGTTCGAGTTTATCGGCGAAGATGTCTAGTATAATAACAATTCTTGCGCCACTGTCGGAAAATTGGTGCAGCATTTCTCGAGGTGTATACAGCGGATTCGTATTCACGCAAATACCCCCAAGCTTTAAAACGGCAAGTTCCGCAATCAGGAATTGGAGAGTATTGGGCAGCATAATGGCAACGCGGTCACCCTTTGACAAATTAAGGCTATTTTGCAGAAAACTAGCAAACCGACCTATTGTTGAGCTCAATTCAGCATATGTGAGGGTTGTTCCCATACAGCTGGCCGCAGGCTGGCGAGCATATTTGTCAAATGTCTTTTCAAGGCAATTTGTGATGGATGTATAACCATCAAAGGAAATATCATGTATAACGGAGGGGGGATACTGCTTCAGCCAACAACGATCCATAAAAAACCTCATGCTAAAAGACCCCGTCTAGCTTACAATATATCAGTATCAATGGCAGCATAACGGACTAGTGAAAGAAGGACATAGCTTGACAATAAAGACACGACACAAGGGGATGGGTATTCTGGCAATCCTCCTTGCCGCTATTCTTGGTTTACCGTGGATTGTTGGATTTAATCCAGTAAATGCATTCGCAACGACGGAGTCTCTAAGCACTGAAGAACTGCGCGAATTACAAAGCAAGCTCAATGAGCGCCAGGCCCTTACGGTCAAATTCGCCCAAACCCGTGTTAGTAGTCTTCGCCCAAAAAAGCCCTCTACGTCCACAGG
>JBEIGW010000127.1:0-8335 GCA_040381655.1 Deltaproteobacteria bacterium | reverse complement strand
GTAGTGGAATTATAAACAGCGTCACCAACAGCACCAAAATCTTTTACATTTATTGGGCCGTCAGCAACCATTGAATAAGTAACTTTAGTTAATGACATTTTTTATCCCTAATTTATGCAGCGACATAAGTGCATTGAATCCAAATATTTGTACCAGTTTTTGCAAAACCAGCTAAATTTCGTTGGGAGTTTGAAAAACCAGCGGCAGATGTTTTGTTGTTTGATGGACGCACATTGATTAGTTACAAACCTGGTGATAGCACTGCCACAAAATTTAGCCCAAATGCGGATCGAGCAAGAGAGATTAAAGAGGTTATCGACTTTGTTTTAGATTTCGATGCTCTATTGGCTCGCTACTCAATTAAGGAAGCAGTAAGAAGCAAAAATTTAATAACCTTGTCTCTCAAGCCGAAGTCTTCGTCGGCGATCACCGATCTTAGCATTGAAATCGATGCGAAGAGTTATTTTGTGAGCGCTATCAAAATGAATTTTCAAAATCGCAACACAACTGAGTTCCGATTTTCAGAGCCCAGCGCCGCCGCCATTTCGCCTGACGCATTTAGCCTACCTAGGGGTCTGAAGTTGGTTGACGGGGTCTAGAAGGCTTCTGCCAAGTTCAGACAGAACGTAGGCAACCTGTCGAAAAAACGACTCTTTCTGATTAAATTACTGAAATAATAAAAGAAAACATCCTGTAAAGTTTTTGATCATCTTGGCCGATGAGCTGACATCGTGTCGAGAGGATCGACACTTCGCCAGCCTATTAGGCAGTCGGTGAGTTGGCGGAAATGCCCGTGGATGGCCGCAAGATTTACAGTGGAGGTAGTTCATCATGGTAGAGCAACATGTCAGGTGGGACGAGTTTGACAAAATTCACGTGATCCGGAAACTACGAGAGATCGTTGGTAAATGGTGGAAGATCCAACTTAACTTCACCGACCAGAAGGGACTTCTGCGGGGTGTCCCTGATGGAAAATTCTTTAATCCGCTGAATCATGTTTGTACAGCAATCACCAGCAACACCAAAGGCTTTGAGGGTTGCCGAGGAACGGCCCGCACGACAACAGCGTCCATGACAAATTCCAAGGGTGTTAAAGTGTCTTCGTGCCACGCGGGCTTCTCGACGGTGTCGGTTCCGATCCGCGTCAATGGCCAGTTTGTTGGTACTGTATTCGGTGACGGATTTCTCCTCGAAGAAACAGCTGCTCAGCAGAAAATAGCAATTAAGCAGTATATGGAGCGCGCATTTCCAGACAAGCGCAATGAGGTGTCGAGTTGGGTGAACGAATTGCCGGTATTGTCCGCCAAAGATCTCGACTACCTGACGGAGTTGGTGAATCTCGTGGTCGAAGAAATTGTCATGACGCACAAGACCATCAATGATCAAGAAGACACAGTCAACGAGTTGCGTAATCAGCTGACTAATCGGTATGGCTTTCATAACATGATTGGAAAGTCGGCTCCCATGCAGAACCTCTACAGACTGCTTGAGAGAGTCGCGAACAGTGACGCGACCGTCCTCGTGCAGGGTGAAAATGGAACTGGAAAAGAATTGATAGCTAAAGCCGTGCATTTTAATAGTCCCCGCAAGAAGAATCGCTTCATCCCGGTCAATTGCGGAGCTTTCAATGAAAACCTTCTTGAGAGTGAGTTGTTTGGTCATGTAAAGGGTTCATTCACAGGTGCCATCAAAGACAAAAAAGGTCTTTTTGAGGAGGCTGATGGCGGCACTCTGTTTATGGATGAGTTGGGCGAAACGTCCATGGCAATGCAAGTGAAGCTTCTTAGGGTGCTCCAAGACGGTACCTACACTCCAGTCGGTAGCAGTCAAGTTAGAAAGTCAAACGTTCGCGTCGTAGCGGCGACGAATCGTGATCTTGCCAAGATGGTCAAAGACGGCACGTTTCGCGAAGACCTTTTTTACCGGTTAAATGTCATCAATGTGACCGTTCCGCCCTTAAGAGAGCGCCGTGATGACATTAAGCTACTTTGCGACCACTTCTTGGCAGCCCATGCCAAGGGCTCCAGTAAGGCCGTGAAGCTTATCAGCTCTGAGTGTATGGAAGTCTTGATGAACTATGAGTGGCCCGGTAACGTTCGTGAGCTCGAAAATGAAATCGAAAGACTCTGCGTGCTTGCTGGCGATGACAAAGAGATCTTGGCTGAGTTTCTTTCACCGCGGATAACTAATCTAGTCAAATCGGGTAACTCTGGTATTAAATTTGCGGGAAGCCTGAAGGGCACCATGGAGGAAGTGGAGAAGCAGATGATCTCCGAAGGGCTTGTTAAACATCGCTATAATAGATCCCGACTTGCTCGAGAGCTTGGGATGAGTAGGGCTAGCCTTATATCAAAAATTTCAAAATACGGACTTGATGATAAAACTGGAAGCTGAGTTGAGAAAATAGAAAAGGGGGCGATCAATTCGCCCCCTTTTTTTGTTTCATAAAACTTAGTTCACAACTTTTTTTAATTCCTCAGCGAAAACGTTGACACCGTCGTGACTAGCAGCCGCGCCCTGTACGTTCAGGATTTTGTCCAGCGCCACGGCGTCTTCAAAGTCTTCAGCCGAGATCAAACCTTTCTCGTCTAAAAGGCGTTTAAAGCTTATAAAAATATCTCGATATCCAGAGTTAGCTTTCGACATTTCATCCATCTGGTGTTTGACTCGGTAAAGCTGTGATCCGAGTTCCAGTATGGTTCGCTCCAAGTACTCCAATTTAGACTGCATGGCTTTAAAGACCCCCTGCTCAATATACGTGGCCGAAGTGCATAGTACGCATTTCACCGTGTCGGCAGTCGGACGACTTAATTTAGCATAAGGGCCTTGGCAAGATACCCATGCGTCGTTACAAGTGGCCATACTTACTAGCCTTTGAGTGGGTTATAGATATTCCATTGATAGCGCGGCCTCGAGCCCTTTGGGATCCTTAACTTGGAGCTCTGAAAAGGCTTCGGCAGCTTCCCGCTTCGGCAGCTCTAGGTCGCCACCATATATATTTGACACGTGAAATATCTGGAGCTTTTTCGCTCCGACGGCTGCAGCGATCAAGGCAGCCTGATATGTTGTTAAGTGGCGTTTAGCAATGGCTTTGTTCCGATCAGCTTTCACGTAGTTGCTCTCACAAACCAGGAGGTCGACTGGGAGGTCTGACAGCGCCTGGACACGAGCTAGGTTGTCTCGACTAAAGACCATGTCAGTGACGTAAATAAAACGCTCGCCTGGGCGCCGCTCCAGAATCTGTGATGCTAACGATGCAGCGTCTAACTCAACGCCAAAAGCGTCGACGTCGCCAGACAAGTCTCCAGCAGTCACTTTTTTTTGTAAGTCACTAATCCACGGACCTGGCTTGATGCTGAGCTTATCAAGCGCTTTTTTTGAAACAACTATCGAGTCCGGCATGGATATATAGTAGGCTAGTACATCGATACCGTGATCGACCACTACAGCTCTGATCTCAAAGTCATTAACAGTTGTTAGTTTTACTGAGCGCGCCTGGCCACTCACTCCAGGCGGCTCGTCTTTATAGGTATCCAAAGGCTCAGGTTGAAATTCATTCACGTTCGTCAGACAAAAGGCCTCGGCCTTACCGACGCTATTTATTTCATGCACCACAAAATTTAGCTGACCAGGTGCGAGTAAATTCCAAGAGTATGCCTGCAATTTCCCCCGAACATTTGACACAATCCCGGTCGGGCCGATAATCTCTAGGGTTCTGAAGTGAGGAATGTTGACGCGAAGTAACCGATCAAAACCAATGAAATGATCAAGGTGGGTATGAGTGACTGCGACAACCCTAATTTTCAGTAGTTCACGGTTGCTCAGTTTATCGAGGGATCCGGCATCGATGAGTAGGCAATCAGATGACTGAGTCGGCTGCACATAAAGAGCGGGATCTCCATCTAGCCCGTTTATTAGTTGAATGTTCAGTGTTGAGAGCATGTTTTTGAGGGATCAAAAAATAGTTTGTCTATGGTTTGACTGAGGATTTTTCTGATTAGCATAAAAGACCTCCCATTGATGGCGAGGTCTTTTTCTTCGAGTTTACCGTTGCCAAATGACAGCGCTCTGAGCGCAATTATCAGAGGCTGTGATAAAGGGTGAACCCCCACGGCCCAATACTATACCAGTAATCATGATATTCAGCGGGATACCAAGTGTAGTAACTCCTGATCAGACCAAACGAGTCAAACTGCGTTGGGTGTCCAGTCGGGCGTATTGGGGGGTGCGCGAGTCTATTTTGTAGTAACTGACGCTTCAACTCAAGGATTTGGCTTTGAGCATTCACAACATATTGTTGCTCCTCGGCGCTCAACTTTCTCGTTACGGCGGCGAGCACGCTAGCGCTTCCGGGGTTTAGACTAGGGTTATCCTCAATGCGGGCCGATGCGACATCGTAAAGTTTGTCAGCAAACACGAATTGCAAATTCAGACAGCTTTGTAAAATGAGTCGACCGATACGGCGTAGTTCTGGAAAATTCAGATATTTTATGTTTCGCTCACGAATCACGAGGCGCGATGACACCTCAAGAAGTGCAGGAAACTCGGCTGCTTCTAATTCACTACCGGACACATAGAGATCTCTAACATACTTAAGATTAGGCATCGCTAATGCCTTCAAACCAATAGCTTCGACATTAATCAGCCCAGCCCTTTTAAGGTTGGGAAGTACAATTTTTTCGACACCGTCAGCGAAAATGGCAAGACTGCCGTTAACTTCGCAAACGTCCTGAAGTGAATCAAGTTGAGCTGAAGAATCAACACGGACAGAGTCTACAACGCGGCAGGTCTCGGCATATCCATAGGCCGACCACATCGAAAGAGCTAGGCCAGCAATGACTTTGGCACTTACGTATTTCATAGTTTCTGTCCTCCTAGGGTAGCGGGAACATGGCTCGATCCAGCCATGAAAGCCCAATTAATCAGCAGCATCATATAGGCCCGGCATTCTAAGTCAATGTTAAAATTTTCATGAAATCATAGAAGTTGCTTCTAGAGTCTATGAGCCTATCAAAATACAGTTTAATTACAGCATGTTGGACTCTAGGTCTGTTGCTTAAATTTATCTCATCATCGAGGTCGAACCGACACCTTGAGGGCGTTATTTACCGTGCAATGAGAGATCATAACACTCCGAAGTTACTTGATTAATCTAGTAAATCTTTAGTGGAGACACGATTTTGCCGATACAGGGTCCTGGAGGGTGACCTTGGGCTTAAAAAGTTCAAAAAATTTGATCGTCATAGGCCTAATGTTCTTTGCGGCCTTAACTGGGTGTAAGCCCTTTTCCGAGGACGATGATGGCCAATTAAAGTGGGGAGTCCACAAAATGGCTAGAAACGCGAATATACTTAATATGATGCCGAATCAATCCATCGAGGTTTGTGCTGACCGACAAGACTGGGTTGCAGCAGGCCAAGAAGCTATCCAAAAGTGGGCTACAGCAATCGACAGATGGGGTCACATGAAGGTGGTCAACTGCGGACAGGCAGCGGATCTGACAATTCGTGTTTCACCGGGCGAGATGACTGGTATTAACTACTTCACAGCGCGTCCTGGCCGTATCCAAATAAAGTCAGGCGCCTCAGGTAATTTTTTAAGAGCGATATCTCTTCATGAGTTCGGGCACAGTTTCGGTTTATGCGATCAGTATAAAGATGCTGGTAGTGCAGGATGCTCCGACGCAAAATCGGCGCGACAAGAAAACTCTGAAGTGATGGGTGCAACAAATGCCTCAAAATTAAATTTGACCATGGGTGACATAGAAGGAGTCCGAAAAGCTGCTTCTGACATGTCAGTTCGAGCAAATCAAGCATGGCAAAATTACCTGCTGAACGCCAAACAAAAACCTCAGAGTGGATCAGGGGCTAATGCACAGACCAGTCCGCAGCAGCAAAACGGTGTTTTAAACAGAAAAGTGTATGCGAGTCTTGTGACGGGCGGAACCCCCGATCGTCCAAAGCTTGCCGTCAGTGTTGTTCAGGGAGCTTCTGTGACTGTGTGTAAGATGCAGTTTGGCCAAACAAGCTGCGCCGCATCAAGCTCCTCGTCCATCCCTATGCAGAAAGTAAAGTCGGCAAACGGACGAGATTTCTATGTCAGTAATTCGGACGTTGGAGGCATTTCGGCCGGCTTAGGATTGGCTTTGATCGCCACGGTTAAAGACACGCAAGGATCTGCTACAGAAAAGTTTTCAATTAAAAAGAAGTAATCATTATTTATAGATTTCTGGGCGGCGATTGTTGAGAGCTGGCAATTGACTCCGCGAAGATTTTATAAATTCACGTTGTATGGTCGCGACGATGACTTGTTCCTGATGACCGCTGTCAGCCCGTATCGTTCCCCATGGATCTACAACCGAGGCATGGCCGTATGAGACTTTACCGGGGCTATGCTGACCTACTTGATTGGCAGCTAGCACGTAGCAAAGATTTTCAATAGCTCTTGCCCTAAGAAGAACCGACCAGTGGTACATACCCGTTTGTAGTGTGAATGCTGAGGGTATTAAGATGCAGTCAAGTTTTGAATCGCGACTCAATGATGCAAAGTATTCAGGAAATCGCAGATCATAACAAGTGGCCAGACCAACATGCCACCCGTCAAGTTGAAAGCTGACAGCTTTATCGCCTGCGAGATACCCCTCACTTTCACAGTACAAAGGAGCACCTGTCTCAGAGAGCAAATTAAACAGGTGAGTTTTACGGTATTTCGCAACTAGGCTCCCGTCTCGTCCAAAAACGTATTGAGTATTATAAACCTTTCCGGATGTTGACTGGGGTGGGCGCTCTCCCACGCTACCTGCAAATATCACCACCTTATTTTTTTTTGCCAGCGAAGCGAGGGTCTGATTGAGAGGGCCGTCTTCAAACTCGGCGTTGGGCCATAACGCATCATACGGGCCATGGAATGCGAACATCTCCGGCAGACATATCCACTCTGCGCCGCGAGCACAGGCGTCTTCGACCATGGACAGCGCCTTTTCAAGGTTTTTTTCTTTGTCCGATGTTGCCGTAAGACTTACAAGGCCGACTGTAACGTTGTCGCGATTTTTTAACATTTATAGCTCCGGAAGCAATATTTGCTGGTCTACCCCAAGCAGCATGGTGATCAGAGCAACCCTGGTCCACATGCCGTTTCTCTCTTGGCGCCAATATTTGGCACGGGGATCTGAGTCAATGCCAGGGTCAAGTTCTGTTCTGCGCGGGAGAGGGTGCATGATCACAGACGTCTTTTTCATGATTTTTAGATGCTCTGCGCGCAGACAAAAAGCCGACGTGTCTACTTTGGCCGATGCACCTGCATGATCGTCGTACTCGTCTTGTATTCTAGTCATATAAACAGCGTCACTATCCGTGATGGCGTCGCGGAAGTTTGAGGTCTCCAAAAATTCGACTTTCTCGTCTTTAAGTATTGTCCGGAGATCGTCCTCGATCTTAAACTCGTCGGGTGAGGCGAAGATTATTTTTGCTCCAGGATACAGGGTGATTAGCTTGGAGAGGCTTCTGACCGTGCGGCCTCGTTTTAGGTCTCCAACCATGCAAATGGTTTTACCCTCGATTCCGCCGAGCTCTTTGAAGCTTCGCTGTAGGGTGTAGATGTCAAGCAGGGCTTGGGTAGGGTGTTCGTCCGGCCCACTTCCCGCGTTGATGATGGGCACTGGGCGATCGCTAGAGTCTAAAATCCCTGCCATTCGATCACATAAGCCTCGCACTGGAGAACGCATAATAATCAGGTCGACATAAGAGCTAAATGTTCTTAGCGAATCTTCCACCGACTCACCTTTTCGTTCAGAGCTAGTGGTGGCATCCCGAATTTCAGAATTTTTCATACCGAGAATATGACAGGCGCTTTGAAAAGATAGAAATGTTCTTGTCGAGGGTTGCGTGAAGTAAAGTATCGCCCTTTTGTGGGGAAGTAGGCTCTGCAGGTACAAGAGGCCTTCTTTACTCTTGTCGAATCGCCGTATTTTATTGGTTAAGCGATACATTTTATCTAAAAATCGCCGGTCGAATTGCGATGCGCTTAGAATGTGTCCGTGATTGTTCAAAAGGCACTCCCCTGACTTAGTAAGACTCTAAATAAATTCAACTTCGGGCGCTCCCCGACCACCTGTAACGTCACCGATAAGGTGAGGCTCAAGTCCAAGTTCTTTCGCGTCTCGCATGAATATATCGCCATATTTTTGATCGACAATGGCGACCATTCCGGCACCCAGATTGAAAACGTTATTTTCTTTTTACCTTCAAATAGAATAGCATTAACAAACACAGTTTCTCTAGTAGAAGGGGATATGTTTTTCTCTAGGATGCAAACACTTACTATCAGTGTAAACTGT
>JBEIGW010000126.1:0-8356 GCA_040381655.1 Deltaproteobacteria bacterium | reverse complement strand
CTGTTCAATCGATCCCTATTTGCTATCGGAGGCACGATTGGCCTGGAACTCGTGAAGCTGAAGTGGTTTACGTGGAGCATCTCAGGAAATCTTATGGGACTTTACAGCGGTAAAGACGGTGGCACGACGAACATGTATGCCACACATTTATTTATTCCGTTTTAATTGATGTGCGCACAAAGTGCAGATTATTGGTTATCCAAGACGAGGTCCCATGATTTTATTTAGATGTTACGGTTGGACGGTTGTCTGTCCTGTCCTGCTGATCTTTGCCGTTTTTAGCTGCGTCACTAACAAGATCGATAAGAAGCAGGCTGCTGTCGTTAGAGACCTGATCTACGCAGAGCGTACGGGTGTTCAGTTGAGAGCTGATTGGCATCCAGCAAATATGGATGGTCACAAAGCGGGAGCAAAAATGCCTGCTTGTATCGTCATCCATGGAGGTGGCTGGTTTAAAGGAGACAAGAAAGACATGGAGTCCATTTCTGCTCGCCTCGCAGACTATGGAATCGGTGCCTTAAACATCAAGTATAGATTGGCTCCCGACTATCGATTTCCTGCGCCCGTCATTGATACGAAAGATGCTATTCGCTGGCTGAAAGCAAATGCGGGTCGTCTTGGCGTTGATCCTGAACGACTGTGTCTCATGGGTTACTCCGCCGGCGCTCATCTTGCCCTGATGGCTGGGTTTACGCAGCCATCGGATGGACTTGATGACACGACTCCGCCTGGGGCAAAAATTTTTAGGTTTCCAGACGGGAGCGTTTTAAAGGATTTACCTAAAGACCTTCTCGTCAAAGCCATTGCTGCAGGTGGCACACCGATCGATTTGACCGACGGCAGCTACAACAAATATTACGAAAAGTTTTTTGGAAGGCCTCCCACAGAGATACCGCAAACCTACAAAGCAGCATCTCCGATCACGTATGTTCGTAAGGGACTGCCGCCGGTGTTTCTTTATCACGGCAAAAATGACTGGATTGTCGAAGTCGAACAGTCAAGGCGCCTCGTAGATAAACTTCGTGGTGTGGGCGTGGACGTGGAGTACCTGGAAGTGACGTTTGGTCACGTGGCGACGTTCTTATTTGATGATAAAGAGGTTGGAGCCGCCATCAACTTTCTGAAGGCGAGGCTTTAGATCTCTCGCGGCTTAAAGACGAATATCGCCTGTAAAATCTTTGGGTCCAAGTCCGGTAATACATAGCTTTTGAGGTTTGAACACCTCAGATGCAACCTTTCGAAGTTGCTCGGCGCTCACGGAATTGACCTGTTCTGCCAACACAGATAATTGATATTCGGTTTGCGACAATAGGCCCCATGCACCTCGCCAAGCTAAGGCTGTGGGTTCAGATGTCGTTAGTTGCAAGTCAGTGATCGCCCGCAGCTTGTGACGTTCAAGTTCATCCAGGGGAACGAGATTTTTCGTGAGATTGGATAGAACTGACAAAACCTCAGAGAAGAATGGCTGGAGGTTTTCCTCTGTGACGCTTGCGGTAATATTAAACAAACCGAACCCAAGGTATTGATGGAGATTTGCGCTAATGTCGTAAACGAGTCCCAGCTCTTCTCTGATGCGCTTTGTGAGTCGGCTGCTAAAGCCGTCAGCCAGGATTCTGGTTAATAATTCGTAGATGGGAGTTTTAGTACTTCCGGTCCCGTCGCAGAGGTAGCTGAGCTGTACTTGAAATTCATTATCGCTGTTTTCAACCCAGAAAATCTGCGGGCCTTTATATTCCGAGTCAAGTTTCGGGCGGTTCGTTGGCAGGCTGGATTTAGTCCACCCACCAAAGTGTCTTTCCACAAGTTTTTTAATGTGGTCCGTATGACCACCAACCACACATAAAACGGCGTTTTGAGGTATGTAATGTTTTTTGAGCCAGTTCTTAACATGGTCGATCTTGATTGTGTTCAAAGACTCCATGGTGCCAATAATGGGTTGTGCCATCGATGTGCCCGGCCAAATGCGGTTAGCGATGTGAAAATCAGGGTCTGTACTAACGCCTTGTTCGTTTAGCTCGCCTTCGAGCTCTCTTTGAACAATGCGACGCTCGGTTTCAAGGTCGTTGAGCGTTGGCTTCAAAATAAAATCAGCAAAAAGAGCCATGGACTCTTCCACATGACCCGAAGGGCCATTATAGAAAAACTCCGTGTACTCATGCCCTGTGGCTGCGTTCCATTCGCCCCCCAAGCTTTCAAAAGCCACACTGAGTTCAGAGAAAGACGGGTGTTTGGAGGATCCTCGAAACATCATGTGCTCGAGTAGGTGACTAACTCCGGCGATATTGGCTGGTTCGTCGCGACTACCCGTTCCAACCAGAAGCGTCACCTGGTAGCGAGGATCGGTATCGGGCAGCGGTATGTGCAGGCAGCGCAAGCCGTTACCGAGCTCCCAGCGTTGCCACCGGGAGTCAAAAGATTTTAGATGTTGAAGTGAGTCGCTCACAACGTGATTTTTAATCAACGCAGATCGCTCCCTATGGTTTCAGTTGAATCGCATCAGTAGACGTTGCGCGAGTGTTTCCAAATCGGTTCGACTTTTACTTTCTGGGAACGTGCGCAGCGCGGCCAGAGCTTTGTCCGTCCATTTTGAGGCTTCTTCTAATGTTTTGCCAACGGTGTCGTACTTGTTGACCAGATCAAGCACTTTGAGCATGGAGTCTCTTGAGATCTCTTCACTGTGGATAAGGTTCTCGACGAACGTCAGCTCAGTGGCCGTGGCGTGCTGTTTTAAAAGGATAATTGGCAGGGTTACTTTGCCCTCGGGCAAATCAGCTAGGGTTCTTTTGCCAAAGATCTGATCACTACCTGCGTAGTCTAGAGCATCGTCAAGCAACTGAAATGCAAAACCAACGCATCGACCGAAGTCCCTTAGCGCATCTTCAGCTTGTGCGCCGGAGCCTGCGAGTAAAGCAGGTGCCTTACATACGGCCTCAAGCAAAACGGCCGTCTTGTTTTCAATGATGTCGTAGTATACTGATTCTGGCATCGAAGGATTATAAAGATGCTCAAGCTGCAAGAGCTCGCCATCACTCATGAGGCGGATTGCTCGAGCAAACAAACGAACGATTTCGAGGCTTCCCGTCTCCGCCATGAGCTCGCTAGCCCGTGAGTAAATCAGATCGCCGACCAGAACGGCAGACTCATCACCCCAGATTTTATTGGGTGTCGGCTTACCGCGACGTAGGCTGCTGTTATCAATGACGTCGTCGTGCAGAAGACTTGCTGTGTGAACATACTCACAGACCGCGGCCATGGGGATCAGGTGTTCGCCCGCATAGCCAACAAGTTTACACGCAAAAAAATACAACCCAGGACGCACTCTCTTCCCACCAGCGCCAAGGATGTGATCGATGATGTGGCGACCCGAGATGGTTTTCGCTTGAAGAAGACTCGTCAAATGAGGTGTGAGCATGGATAACTCAGCTGCGACCGGCTGCATTGCTGAATCAATCAGCTGCTTTTGATCAACAGTCGTATCGGTCATGGTCGCCGTGACGTGTTGGTTGGGTTGTGGACTTGTGACTGTCGCCTGCGTCAAGTTCGTAAGGTCTCCCGAAAAAGGCCAGGGCCGATGTATCGTGCCGGGTTATATCTCGAATTGGCAATTTTAGGGAATCACTAATTCATCCGCCCCCTTACAAGTGATTAAAAAAGTTGCGATTAGGGTCCTATTCTGGTAGAAGCTCCCCTCGCATTGGCACACCTGAGGGAGGTTTTTAATCCATGGCAGACCGTTTATCAGAAGATGCCCTCATTCGCTCCCTCGATAGTGGCTGGCGCTCACTCGTCTGGAGAGACCCTTTTTCCAGTAAAAACAAATTGTTAGTTCAAACGGTCGACTTGAACGCTATCCTTCACGCAGAAAACCCAGAGGATCTGGCCCAGGCCGTTCCCAGGCGGGATATGTACCTAGCGCTAGTGGCGGCAGACCCTGAAGAGGCTCTGGAAGTCTTGCCTCTGTTATCTGATGAGCAGTTTGTCAGGATTATCGATAATGAAGCATGGAAAGACGGCCACTTGGCAGTCCATCAGGCAATTCGCTGGCTTGATCTTTATAAGCACCTGGGCGCTGAGCAATTATACAAACGCTTCCGGCAGCTTGATGAGGAGTATCAAGTCGCACTTCTCAATCCATACATTGAAATGGTCGACGAAGATGCTTTTGAGAAACTGCCTCAAAACGAGCAAGACACGTTCTTAGCTTTGCCTTGCAATACCTTATGGTGGAAGGTCAAAGGCGGTGATGACAAGATTCAGGAGTTTGTGACGTCCTTAGTCTCGGCATCCATGTCTGAAGATGCCGCTTACGTTTACTCGCTGCTAGGCATGGCGTCCATGCTTCCTCCTAATGAGCAAGAAGCTCTGCTTAAGCAGTTCCGAGATGCTCGTCTCGAGGAGGATGGTTTTGTTTCGTTAGAAGAAAGTCTCGATCTTTTTGCTCCATTTGGAGCCGGAAAAGATCTTCTTAATAAGTGGTCTTCATCTCAAACAGACCAGTCCAGCGCAATGACAAGAGCCGATTCGGGCAGCGTTCTTTTCATCGATTCTGTTCTACGTAAGGCTGCTAGCTCAGGCGTTGCCGATTCTGTGGCTGTGGAGAATATCCAAAAAGGTTTTGCCTACCTGGCAAACGCCGTTTCTGCTGCGTGCCAAGTTGAGCCTGACGATGTTTCTGGTCTAAAGAGCCTTCTTCAGCAAGTGAAATGCATGTCCTCTTTTGGTTTAGATGTTTTATCCAAAGGTAACGACGACAAGGCTGTTGAGATTTTGTTTACGGAGTTTCCGAAAGTTGTATTCAGATTTGCGCTATCGCTATTTGACGGAATAAGGCTTGAGGCTATTTCGAGTCTCAAAGCTCAGGATGAAAAGCTGGCGAATAAAATTGAACTTTACTGGCGATCGGGAAAATTTGGGGCAGCTCTATGGCTTATCGAAAAAAATCTGTCAGGTAAGATCGACCCTGAATCCGTTGAAATTTTGAAAGGTCTATTCAACCGCTTTCCTATGGTGAAAGACGAAGTTATGACTGATGATAAAATCTGGCGTGTGCGTTTTAGGCCAGTAGCCACCGTTAGTGACTACGAGTCACTTGTGAGTGATGTAAGACGAATCTTTTCAGTCAGTGAACAAGAGGCTCTTCAATGAAAACAAGTCAGCAAACTCACGATCAAGCTCTCGCGGAGAAGAATCAGGATTTAGCCAGTTTACTTGAGAAAAAGTATGGTCAATGGCTGGGGCAGCGTTTCTTTGAGGTGTCGTCTAGTGCCCAATCTTCAGTTGTTCATGTGAACGTGACGATTCGTAATGCTGATAAATCATTTTTTTACCCGATCGAGGGTAGAATCAACTTTGAAGATCAGGACCTAGGGCAACAAGAGGCTCGTGACTTTATCCTGGACTATATCGATGCTTACATTGAGGAGTTCCTCGCCGGTGGTGAGGAAACTTACCTGCCCATCGATTGGGCTAACTATGATTGCGAGGGTCTAGAACTGCAGTTGCGTGGACAGATTTTAAATGTAAAGCTTGAAGAACTTGCAGATCAACTCATGGGTCAATCAATCTTTAAGAATTGATGGATTGCCTCACAAGTAACATAGATATTGCCCGAGTATTATGGACACAAAATTCAATAAGCTAGCCGAGTCGATGGTGGCGTCGTTGCGTCCAGATCTGCTGGCTGGCTTTGTTGTTTTTCTCGTCGCGTTACCGCTGTGTCTTGGCATTGCGATTGCGTCTGGCGCGCCGGTTATATCAGGTATCGTGAGCGGGGTTGTAGCGGGAATTGTCGTTACCTGGTTTTCTGGTAGCGAGATGAGTATTAGTGGGCCGTCGGCAAGTCTGACCCTAACAATTGCCGCCGGAGTTTTGGCGGTAGGCTCCTGGCAAGGTTTTTTGGCTATCGGGGTCGTCGCAGGTGGTATTCAGGTGCTACTGTCGGTTTTCCGCAGTGGCGTGATTGCCGCTTTTTTTCCTAACAGTGTCATCAAAGGAATGCTTGCAGCAATTGGCCTCACTATCATCTTCAAGCAAATACCCCACGCCCTGGGTTGGGATTCGGATTACGAGGGCGATGAAAGTTTTTTTCAGGTTTTTGATCATAGCAATACATTTTCAAACATCGTCGAGTCTTTAGAGCACGTATCAGAAGGCGCGATCCTAGTGAGTCTTGCAGGATTCCTGGTCAATTGGTTTTGGACAACACGGCTCATCAAGTCCACATCGTATCTGAAATTTGTACCTGCGCCTCTCATGATTGTGGCTATTGGCGTCCTAGCTAATTTGTCTCTGCACCGTTGGTTACCGCAGTATGCGCTACAACCGGGTTCCAGCCACATGGTCAACGTGCCAAGTCTTCTCAGCCCAACAGCAATAAAATCGGCATTAATGTTTCCCGATTTTTCTGTCTTAAGTCATAGCAGCGCATGGATGCTGGCCCTTACCGTCGCCCTGATTGGAACTATGGAAACGCTACTCTCCATAGAGGCGCTAGATCGCATGGACCCTGAGCATAGGGTCTCCGATGGAAACCGCGAACTTCTTGCGCAGGGGATCGGAAATGTTCTTTCTAGTTTTCTAGGTGGGTTAGTGATGACATCTGCGATTGTTAGAAGCTCCACAAATATTTATGCAGGTGCCCGCACTCGTATTTCATGTTTTGCTCATGGCGTTTTCATGCTCGTTTTTTGTGTGCTATTTGCTTCTGTACTTAATCAGATTCCTCTGGCGGCACTGGCTGCAGTGTTAATTACCGTAGGGTATAAACTCGTCAGCCCGGCTCTTGTGCGCTCTGTTTGGAAATTAGGTCTTGAGCAGTTTATTCCTTTTTGCGTGACGCTAGTCGCGGTGGTTTTCTCGGACTTGCTGACAGGGGTTTCGATCGGGCTGGCCGTTGGATTTATGGTCATCATTCGAATGAATCATCAATCAGCAATTACTGTCGTGAACGATAACAATCAATTTTTAATTCGATTCGCAAAAGATGTGACGTTTGCACATAAGCTTCGATTTAAGCGGGCATTAGCCGATTTGCCAGATGGTTGCTATGTCATCATTGATGGTGCTGGCGCACAATTTATTGACTTTGATATTCTAGAGGCAATCAAGGATTTTCTGGAAGTTGCAAAAGGTCGAAATATAACGGTTGTATGGAAAAATTTACGTTCAAAACGATTCAAATTTGGCGGTGCTTATGGAGAGTTACAAGACCCTGCTTTTAGCAAATAAAGCTTGGGTGCAAGAACGAATACAGATTGATAAAGAATATTTTACGCAACTGGCAAAAGATCAGCAGCCAGAGTTTCTTTGGGTTGGTTGCTCGGACTCACGTGTTCCTGCGGAGGAAATCACCGGCACTAAGCCGGGGGATATTTTTGCCCACCGAAATATCGCAAATTTAGTGCTTCATACTGATGTGAATTTGCAGAGCGTTCTCCACTATGCTGTTGAGGTGTTGAAGGTCAAACATATTATTGTTTGTGGCCATTATGGTTGTGGTGGCGTGCGCGCAGCCATGACGCGTCAGCGCTTTGGCATCCTTGACGAGTGGCTTCGAAATATTAAAGACGTTTATCATAGCCATCGCGATGAAATCCAAAGTGCTGGTGATCAAGAGGATCAAGTGAATAGGCTGGTTGAGCTGAACGTTCTTGAGCAAGTCAAAAATATTACCAAAACAAAAGTAGTACAAAAAGCCTGGCACTTTGAGCGGCGTCCCACAATCCACGGATGGGTCTTTAATATGGCCGATGGTACTTTGACGAATCTTTATAAAGTTGAACCTGGATCCCCAATAGAAGACATCTATTGCTATGACCCAGAAAGTCTTTGAATTGAGTCTATGAGGCGGCGTTAACCGGATTGCTAACCATGATCGTGACCCCAGTGTGGGTGCTCACTTGATTTCGTCCATTTTTCTTTGAATGATAGAGTGCGGCATCTGCTCGAGCGATTGTTTCCTTAGACGACTCTTGACTCACTTGTAGCTGTGCCACCCCTAACGACATTGTAACGGGGATGATAGCTCCACCGAATTCAAACTTTGTATTTTCAATGGCTGCGCGCGCCTTATCAGCGGCAATCTTTGCGCCAGGAAGATCACTTGCGGGTAGTATAATAAGAAATTCTTCTCCGCCGTAGCGGCAGATAATATCCGTCTTACGGAAGCTCTTCGTTAGGATTTGAGCAACGGTTTTGATCACGTGATCTCCCGCTGGATGACCGTGCTTGTCATTAATCTTCTTGAAGTGATCGATATCACCCATAATTACAGAAAGGTTGCGGTGATCATTTCCGACTGGAAGATTGCTGATTCGCCCTTCCTCAACGCGCATGTACTCTTCAAAGTGTGCTCTGT
>JBEIGW010000125.1:0-8366 GCA_040381655.1 Deltaproteobacteria bacterium | reverse complement strand
GCAAGCCATGCTCTGCTCGATGCGAGACGAGCAACTTAGTACGATCCTGAAGGAGTCCCATAAGTACCGAGGAAGCCGCAGCCATGGTTTTGGGCTACTCGTTGATACTCTGTCTGAGCTTGGTAAAAATCAGCTTGATCTGAACTACAATCAGGCGGAGACAGAATCTTATGACGATAGAATGGCCACTTCCGATAGTAGAACCATAAGGTCCGTGTTTTGTACTGATCAGTCGGCTGAGCATTTTAAGACGCGGGCCGTCGAGTCTTTTAAGAGCGTAGCGTCGTCCGTGACCCTTGATAAGTACAACGCCTGTGTTCGGTCGAAATCATATGGGCTTCGCTGCCATGTCCGACAGAACGCTCACATTGTGACAGCAACGATTCGTTGGGAGCCAACGGAATTAGTGAGAGATTACTTGCCAAGTGTGGCGTTAAGTTGGAGCGGTCTTCTGAATCTCGCGACAAAACAGGCGCTACCGGACGTCCTCGGGCTTGGGTCTGGAATGACTTTAAGTTTGGAAAGAGCGAATAAATCAGAAAATAGTGTTTTTGCTGTCACCGGTTCTGATCGAAGTGGCAAGTTTAATTTTACTTGTAACACGGTAGTTTCCCCCGCTGCGGCTTCAGATTCCAGCATGGTTTTGAGGCGCGATCCGTCGTGCGGTGTTGAACGTTTTAAGGAAGCGTCTTCGCCTGAGTGCGGCATTGAAAGTTATCAACTTACACGATCGGAGTCTTGTGGTGTTGAGTCGTACAAGGAACAGAGCTCTCCTGCGTGTGGAGTTGAACGCTATCATGCCAGACACGACTGCGGTATTTGTGGTCAAGCTGGGCCAATTGGCGGCTGTCGCCGGTGTGAGCACCCCTCCTTTGGAGTCGCGGTCTACAAAAGTTGTCGTCACCACGGTCACGGTGTTGAGCAATTCGCTGAGTGTCGTCATATCCAACACGGAGTTGAACGCTACCTTAGCTGCAGGCGGGATCAATTTGGCGTTGAACTTTATCGTCAGTGCTTAGTTCAGGATTTAGGCTTGCCAAGTAGCTCAAACATTTTGAGCTTGTAGGCCTCCACGCCCGGCTGATTAAAAGGGTTGACCTGAAGCATGAGCCCGCCGACGGCACAGGCGGTCTCAAAGGTCGCAAACATGGCTCCAAGCGAGGTTGGTGTCAGATCTAGTAGGCGAAGTTCAAGGCAGGGCACGCCTCCGGCGCTATGGGCCATGCGAGTGGCAAGCATGGCTGTATCGTTGATAGTATCGACTCCCCGACCCTCAAGATACTGCAGCTCATCAAGATTTGATGGGGCTATGGGGACAGTGACTGATTTATGTTCGCCCGAGATATCAACTTTTCTTGGATTATCGACGGCCAGAAACGTCTCCATCATGATTCTTGCGCCTTCTTGCATATATTGACCCATGGAATGGAGGTCCATCGTGCATTCGATACTTGCCGGAAATAAACCCTTACCGTCCTTGCCGTCACTTTCTCCAAAAAGCTGCTTCCACCACTCTGAGATGTTTCGCATCTTAGGCTCTGGATAAGCCATCACGTCCACTTTTTTGCCATTATTCCAAGCCGCTGTGCGGCACTGCGCGTAATGGAGAGCGATCGCGCCTTCGGCAGATGGTTCCGACTTCGATAGATCCTTAAAGACCCGGTCTGCGCCTTGCATGAGCGAAGTGATATCATACCCGTGCAGCGCCAGCGGTACGAGCCCCACGGCAGTCAAAACGCTATAGCGGCCGCCAACATCGGCTGGCACCTCAAAGGATTTATAGCCACAATCAGCGGCCAGTCGTCGTAAAGCTCCCTTTCGCCCGTCAGTGGTGGCAATGATGCGCCGAGTTGAATCTTTCGGGTAGTTTTTTTCAATAAAGGCTCTGATAACCCTAAACGCAACGCCTGGTTCTGTAGTTGTTCCAGACTTTGATATGACATTGATGATTGGTTTACGCTCAGACATGAGATCGAGAAGTTCGCCAAGACTCGTTTCTGACATGTTGTGACCTGCAAAAACGATCATCGGTTTACCAGGGCGCGTTGCTTGATGCTTTATACCCGCAGCGAATGAGTGCGTCGAAATATCAGAGACCGCCCTTGTCCCAAGGTAAGAACCGCCAATGCCGATCACCACAATCAGGTCAAAGTCGACGTCTAACGAATTGCGCCATGTTGTAACGGTTTCGGCCAAAGCTAAGCCCTGCTGCGCAGGCCAATCAAACCAGCCCGTAAATTCCCGACCTGGGCAGGTTTTTGTCTTTAAAGAGTTCAAGGCTTTAAGTGCGTCAGGCCAAAGTTTATCAGCTGCCGCGTTGAGGTCTTGGCCGAAATATTTGCGATCAAGTTTAAGCATCTGACAACTGACTCCCACAGCAAAAGGCTTCTTTGTTCCTTATGATACAGAAAAAAGGGAGTGAGTGTCTTTTGCTTTTTATCAAGACTCAGAACTGTCTAGGTTATGGGCATGCTCCCAGCCGAGCGCCCAAAAACAACTGAACATCCGAGCTATCCACGGAGATAATTACGCTTGATCCTGGTTTTTTTCGCTGCCCGCGGACAGCCGTCCGAAATTCCATATCAATAGATGCTGGAGCTTTCTTAGTAAATCGGCATTGATAGACCATCGCCTGTCTCGTGATCTGATAGCTTCCATGAAGGCTGAGAAGTGGCTCATTCATTTCATCTTTCGGGGCAAATTTCAGATTATGCTCAATGACGGTCCCTTCGCCACCAAGTCCTGGAAATGCAGGAGAACGCATCCCATTGAATGTCTCAGGCGTTTGTAAGGCTAGTTGTGCGCGGATGACTCCTTTTGCCCCCACGCTCTTAACGACCCCGGCCTGCGTGTTCTGCGATACTGAATATAAATAATAGCCTTGGGGTATCACCAACCGACTGCGAATACGACATGCACCGAATTCAGCCCCTGATTGATGGGGGGTGGCAGCGTCCAGCTTTACGCCCAGGTTTGTGAAAACAAATGAAGCGCTGTTCCCTGAGTACGCTGTGAAGACTGTATTAGGTGAGCATGCTGCCGATGTCCCTTCCCCTTTGATTCTAATGGTGCTCCAACTGAGCTCCTGGCTCATGGCTGCTGAGAGAGGTAAAGCCAGACTCAGTGCAACAAAAAAAACGATTTTCAAATAATAGATCAACTTGCTGAGCATCTGTTCTCCCTCGGCACCGCTTGAGGTGGAGTTCCCGTGTGTTTGGGTTCAAAGATAACAAAGCATTTATCGTGCCAAACAAAATCTTCTCGTTTGATGATCTTCAGTCTCATTAAATCGGCATGTTAGCTGTGAGGACTCTTTAGACTAGATTTCAGATGGTTTCAAAATAGACCAAAGCCCTAGTATCAATTTGATACCAGGGCTTTGTTACAAGAGTGCTGTTATGAGCGAGCGAGATTATGGGACTGTCGCTTGGAGTAATTCAGTTTTGACTTCATAACGGTTCCCTGCCATTTCCGTAACGGTGATCTGCTTGACGAGGAAGTTGTATGGTCCCTCTGACGTCCAGACCTCACTGACGGCTGTAATATCATTTTCCGGATCGATAGTGTTTCTCATTCTCACGTAAGTCGTATTGAATTCTCCCGCTCGTACGCGGATGGTGGTTTTCTTTGTTTCTTCAATGTTGCCGTGTGGCGTAGTCGAGGGGGTGCCTTGCTTACAAAGGGATAAAAACTCCTCTTTTGTAGTGGTTGACTCATTAGAGCCGGACGTACTTTTATGAGACTCCGTAACGGCAGCATCGCTCGAGTCGGTTACTTCGTTCGTGTAGATTTCATAACGCCCCGAGCCTGAGGATTCGTACTTCAGTTTAAGACCAGTTGGATGAGTTTTGACGTAGCTTGTCCAAGCGGACTCACAGTTTTGAGTCTGACCTCCTGTACCATTACCGAGATCTTGTCCATTCTCGTTTGGAGTCTGGCCTTCATTTCCACCGCCAGAACCGCCGCTAGATCCACAGGAACTTAGAATAATCGCCGAGAGCACTAGTGACGAGAGACATCTTAAAAGCATGATTGACCTCCAAAGCTTAGTTTGCTGTCCTTCTAGGGAGACTAGCAACCGTGAGCTGCTTTGTCACTAAGCTTTAGGGTGCAAAAAAAATAGCGATATTTTTCGGTCCTTACGGAGCCTTCGTATGTTGAGACACGTTGGGTAGCCGATCATTATTTACGACAAAGATTTGGTTTTACCTCAGCTCTCGTCGCATGGTTCATGGCAATCGGTCCGATGCATCCTTGGTTGTTTGGTTGATTTTCCATGACGACCCACAATGTACTTCCTACGTCAAAATTCATGGTGGCCGATCTAGTGACTCGGTCGTCGTAGGTAATGCGTTGCGTGACAGCCCCAGTTCTATCTTTGATGGTGATACGAATATTGTGACCACACGCGGAGTTGTTGGTCACGGCTGCGACAATCGTCTGTTTCTTGTAGCTGACGACACTAGCTCCCTGGATTTTGACGTCACCGGTGAAACAAAGTACTGAATCATTAAGGTCAAAATCCGACAGATCTTCAAAATTTACTCCTACCTTCACGGCCTTAACACCTGGCAACACCAGAGTGCCGCCGTCTTCCACCAAAACATCACTCTCCTTTGTGCCGGCCGGATAGCCGGCTGGTGGGACATATACGGGATCACTGCTGTCTTCGCCGCCAGCGCCGCCAGCGCCACCAGCGCCACCAGCGCCACCATCATTGCCCGTGTTTTCTGACTGTCCATCAGTGTCTGTTGGTTGGGAACCATCTGCAGGATCACCTGTTTGTGAGCCGTCGGCTGAAGCTACGCTGGATTCGAGAAACGCCGGATCTTGACCGCAGGCCGTCCATATTGGCGTGAGCAGGAGCTGTAAGCTGATCCAATGCCCAATCGCTAAAAAGCGATAATTGTTCCCTATCATATTGGCCTCCTCTAAGTTGCCCAAAGCGGTCGAAAATTCAATCCGCCCAAAACCACTGGGGGCTTCGGATGATTTTGTCTTAAAATTAAGGACATTCTAAATAACAACAATTATGCAAATAAAATCAATTACTTAAAATTATAAGCAATCTGATGCTGGGCGATCTTTAATCCTAAGAGCTCTATGCGCAAGCGATTTCACGGCACCTTAATTGAGATTCAGATCCATGATCTAAGCTAGTGAAACGGCCAGAGAAAAAAAAATTTTTTAAGTTTTCTAAAGTCCTCGTAACAATCCTCCCGACGACTCACGTGTGTGCGGTGATGGTAGATCTGCAATCTGCCATTTTTGGTGAGTGACTTTAGAGGAGACGTCATCATGAGATATTTTTTTGTAGTGTTTGGTTTCTTGTCCGCTTTATCAAGTTGTGGCCAGGATCCTTCATTCGTTGATGCTTCGTTGACACAGGCATCCCCTGTCATCGATGCCCCCTCGGCTGATGCCGTGGCAGCAGAAGACGATTCTGTCGAGCAAACGTCCCCTGCTTCTTCTCGCTTCGAGGAGACATCGAGGCGCGATGTACCGTCAGTGACCACTCCGCTTCCATCGAAGGCTCCGGATGTCGTCGCGACTGTGCCTGTGCGCCAAGTCGCTCCGACACCTGCGCCTACTGCGCCGACTCTACCGACAGTTCCAGTTTCCCCATCACCAGCTCCAAACCCAAGTCCAGCACCAGTAGCACCGTCTTTTCCTAGTCAGCCATCCAACCCAAGTTCGCCCGTATTCTCGGTACCTGGGTTGACGCCGAGTGAGCAAGTACAGGTCGCTCAGTGCATTACAAAGTGGGGACGAGTCCCTTTCACTGGGACCTTCACAAACGTAAGGAGAATAAAGGCGGCTGTCAGCGTCTACGGTATCGGAACAGTTATTAATGACACCATACAGACTTCCACCCCAGCGCTGATCCTCGTGGATGCCGGAGTTAATGTTATGGGCAATCCGGTCTATAACTTTATGAATAACAATGGTTACTACTGCATGAAAGTGAATGTTAACGTTCAAACGGATCTAGATATCAACTTAGCCTGCAATGCGAAGTTGGCCGACAACTCAGTCCAAGTGAATGTTGCATCCACGACGAACTCTGAAACGGGTGTTATCGGAGTCAATGTGGGCAGCAACGTCCAGGTAACAAGGATGACCTCGACCAGGAGTGAGTGCGCCTATTGATCGAGGCTTACTCGGTATTTTTTGCCGTATTTGAAATTTCATATAAGTTCGCTTGGCCGTCCCTCACAATCTTGGAGCAAATGAAGCACCTAGGCTAAAATCGTTATAAGACGAATTTGAAAGAATAGAGCCTAGTTGATTATCCAGGAGTCCCAGTGATCGCGTTACGGCATTCCCGCACGGCATCAGTTTGCTTATTGCTGACTGTGGTAGCAGCTTGTAAGACTCCTAGTCGAAATGCCAACCGATCCGATCTTTCATCAAGTGAAAAAAACATCCTGCGTCTCAAGGACTTTTCTCATGAGGTAAGTGCAGCCCCTCTGAAAAGCCTGGGCGCCCGCGTGGGATGCAGGTCTGCAGCGAAATTTATGATCTACCCTACGAGTGGGTCTCTAAAAAACGCAATTGAGGCCATCTATAAGTCCGAAGCACCTTATGACACAGTAGTGTCCGAAATATTCAATCCAGGTGCCGCGGAGCGAGCCTGCAGTTCTTCAAACCTAACCAAAAAGCAAGATCCCGCTCACGCGATGGGTCGACTTATCGCGTCGTTAAAATCAAAAAATCTAGGATTAACGTTCGTCATGGTTGGTGGGTTTGGTAGTCATCTCACCGACGAGGGTGCGCTGTACGAAAGTCGCAGACTTTGGCAGGCTCGATTTGGATCAGAATCGAAGCACTTTAGGATTATTCGCCATGAGTGTGAGCCCAATTCGTTTGCCAGTGATGACGTTTGTTCACCACTCTTGATTAAACGATTTAAAGAACTCGAATCCAGCCGCGGAGACATTGAGCACAGATATTTGTTTTGGGGCTACAGCAAAGGTGGATCTTCATTACTCAAAGCCTTCGCAATGGCACCAGAAATGCGAGAAAAAGTGCTTGCTCTTATAACCGTTGGATCTCCGATTGGGGGCGGTTTACCCGTGAGCATTGCCAAACCTATTCTGGAACAAATAGCTCAAAAGAAGGCAGCACTTTCCCCGGCAGAACGCGTGACGCTAAATACTCTCCTGACTTTTGGCTCTGGGTCACCATTAGACTTCAAAAACTCAGCCTTGGCGCCAAAACTGGGAGCTTTATTGCAAGACCGTGAGTTTGAAACTTTGCGCTCTGGGTTTGACTCCTTAGCACCCGAGAAACGTAAGCAGTTTATCGAGAGTGAGATGAGGACTTGGAACTTTACCCGTAAAAATCCGGATCCGATTTCAAAATCAAAGACACTGCCTATTTTTCATGTAGCAGCCACCGTCGATATTGCTAAGCTTGACCCCGTCCCAGTGCTGACCGTCAACTCAAGTGGCGACATCGTACCGCTGCCGTCATCTCAGAACATGATGCACCTCGCCGAATTGGCTACATTGACCAAATTTAGAAATCATCCACTCAGTGACACCTGTGTGGCCCTTGAGCACAGCGTTATACCAAAGGGCTCTGTGCCCCAGGGCGCAGAGGCAAAGTTGTTGGCGATACTTAACATGGATCATATGAGCTTAGGACTCTCCAAGGATGGGGCTCAATTAAGACAGTCTATGCCGCACCTTGAAATTGTTGACTCACTTATTGAGGGCGTCATGACTCATTTAGGGATTAATCCAGAGAATTAACGACTAGGTTGGACAAAAGATATGGTTGGAGTTTTAATAAATCGCCCTTCTTGGAAAGCTAGCTTCTTGCTGGCATGTTTCCCGATTTTGTTTATTTGTGGGACAGCACAGTCGCAGGAAATGAACAAATTCAGACCCGTTATCATCACGTCCAGCCAGGGACGAATTGATCAGGATTCTGACCGACTTTTGATAGAAGCATTTTCCTCGGCTCTAAAGTCTGGTTCTTTAAAGACTCTCGCTCGCGAGTTTTATGGGGTCGGCGGGCAGGATTTTGCAGGTAGCGGATCTAAGGGACCCATTGGTGTGCTGTCGAGGTTTCTTAAGCAATCTGATACGGATATGGCCAATCGTCTGTCTGTGATTTTTCCGAATATAAAACCCCCAAGTTCTGATGTGAAGGTATCCAATATTGAACTTTTTTGGACTAAACGGAGCTTCGCTGCCCAGCCGATCAGCCTGCAAAGTGACTCTTTAGGCATTATTTTGAAGATGTTTTTAGCGGATATGCCTCCGTCCAAGGGTTTTGATCAAAACCCCTTCGCTCTAAAAATGACTGGTAATCTGGCTTCGATTCAAGTTCTTCGCGAGGCTGATATTCCAGGCGGG
>JBEIGW010000124.1:0-8469 GCA_040381655.1 Deltaproteobacteria bacterium | reverse complement strand
CTATAAACCGACTCATCAATATTTTGCTGGATTATTCGGCCAAAGGGCACCGTCAAATTGGAAAAAATCTACGTAAAAACATTGGGATGCAAGGTGAATACCTTTGACACCCATGCCATCGAAAACCAGTTCAAGGACGCGGGCTACGAGCTCGTTACGGACCCAAGCCAGGCAACAGTCAACATAGTGAATACGTGCAGCGTCACCCACAATGCCGACAAGGAGGCTCGTTACCTAGCCCGCAGGTTTCGCAGAGAAAATGCAAAAAGCTTTGTTGTCATGACGGGTTGTTACGCCCAAACAGATTCCGAGCGCCTTCTAAAAATGGATGATGTCGACGTCGTGGTCCCCAATGAAGCCAAAGAAAGCCTTCTACCTTTTGTCCAAGAACAGCTCAGGGCTCGCCGTGAGGGGCGAGTTGTCCTTAAGATGCCACCAGGGATCAAAACCGTTTCTGAAAATAAACAGTCCCACTTCAAATCGTCTTTGACTCTATTTGATCGTGCTGACAGCACTCAGACGAGGGCCTTCGTCAAGATTCAAGATGGCTGTAACGGATTCTGCTCGTATTGCTTAATACCTTACGCTCGCGGTGCAAGCCGAAGTGTTCCCCAAGAGGAGGCATTGTCGGAGATTAAACGCCTTGTAAACGCAGGAACTAAAGAAATTGTACTGACTGGAATTCATATTGGGGACTATGGACAAGACCATGCCCCAAACTCAGAGGCTCCGCCGACGGATCTATTCGTCGAATTCATGAAGCGAATTTTCGATATTCAGGGTCTCGTTAGAGTTCGGATCTCGTCTCTTGAACCAGCAGAGCTGTCCGAGGAACTCATTAAAGTGCTTGCTGAAAACCGCGATAGGTTTTGCGACCACTTTCACCTGCCCCTTCAAGCGGGACATGACGATGTTCTTCGCCGCATGAGACGAAAATACGACACGGTTCGTTACAAAGAGTCTTGCGACATGGCGAAAGCTTATTTCCCTGACGTTTGTCTTGGTGCAGATATCATCCCCGGTTTCCCCGGAGAATCCGCCGAGCAGTTTGAAGCCACCCAGGAATTTATTCAACAAGTTGGTCTTCATTACCTTCATGTATTCCCCTACTCACGCCGCCCGAACACAGCAGCAGATAAAATGCCAGGGCACCTTGCACCAGAATTGATAAAAGAACGCGCCCAAAAACTTCGCGACATGTCAAAGACGCTGAAAAAAAATTACATGAGCCAATTTGTTGGTAAGACTGTCGAGGTACTTTGGGAAAAGGACATGGACGAGCTTGGCCGCCCATTAGGCACCACAAGAAATTACCTAAACATCGCGGCCAATCGCGCTTCAATTGACACACGACAAGGCTGCCATGGACTGTGGGTCATTAAAGGCTTCATCAGTGATGACCGCATGCTCGCCGTGCCTGCTATGTCAAGCTTACAATCCCTTAGCGCGGGGGCTGAGAACCCGGGCCGCGACTTGGAAGCGCCGGTGGCGGCGGCGGAGATCTAAGAGAGCAATCAGGTTTTTTTGCCTGGACGGCTTTTGTCACAAGCAAGGCGATGGCGTCTCGATCAGCTTGGACCTTGCAGTCGTACTTTCTGCCAGCATCAAATTTGGAAAACGTTTCTTCGGCATTGTCGATCACCATCTTGATCGACTGTATTTTTGCAGAGGACGCTGCGTCCCCATATGATGTATCTGAACAAATCGACATGGACTCAGGTCTAGCAAAGAGACAGAAGGCTGCTTTTTTGTCGATTCGTACACCATTACAGCCTTTGCCCGGTATCGGTAAGCTGTCACTTGCAGCAACAGCTCCTCTGCCCTGACCTCGACCTAGATCGGCAGGTTGACCCTCACACAAAGCCTGTAGACGAGCCGCACTGACTTGTTTCTCAGCTTCCGTTGGCGCATAGGCCATCACATTTGCCGGAGGTGGCGGACGATCTTCTGGACGACGTTTGAACTTCATGAAACTGGCGCCCACTTGGCTTGCGTCAACTTTTCCAACAAAACTAGATGATGCGACGCGCTCAAGCGGATTTCGGAATATCTCCCAGTCTAGCTTTCCAGTTGCTTGGTCCGTCGCAATCTCGACCTGCTCCTCAACGGGAAGAGACTCGAGTATTCCCGTCAAGCCAGCATTCGCAATCATATCATTCATAAACACTGAGCATGCGATCATGATCTTAGCAGTATCCACGGTCGGAGCAATTTGAGTAATTTTCGTAATGGCATACTCCATGAGGTCTTCAAACATCGACGACAGGTTCTCCAGCATGGTGCCGTTATATAAATCATCGTCCGCCAAAGCCAACTGCGACGTGAGTTGACTTGCAGTTGCCTTAACATCAGCAGCAACCTCGTCTTGCTGAGCCTGCGTCAAGCCCAGTTCAGCCATGATGCCCTTGAATGAATCCAGACTTAAATCGACTACTCGAACAAACAAGTCCGCAGTAGCAGCGTTTTCGAGCTGGTTTTGGGCGTCGCAATTCTTTCCAGACAGGCAGTCAAACCACTTCCCACAACTCGTGGCTCCAAATGCGGAAATGCCAAGAAAACTGCATATCAATAGCTTGCGTTTAACACTCACAACTCCCCCCCAACCCTAAAGACTCTCTCTTCATGCAATCTAGTTTGTCGGGGCGCCAAACTTAGAGCTTTAGAGAAACCTACTAAGGTTCCAATATTAGATGCATTTCTTCATTTACAGCTCGCCTATATAAAGCAAGATTACAACGGTTTTTCTAATTTTATTGCCAGATTACCAAACTCCCAGACTCACCTCGGGTGTTATAGAAACCGATTGCAAATGCAACGACCTAGTCTATGAGGGGAAAATAGGGTGTCCACGCCAGCTAAAAGGATCTCGGCATTCCAGCGAGGGATAAAGCCCTACAGATGGTCACGGATATTTTCAAAATTTCTTTTACCAATTTTCTTAGTATGGGCATCCATAGCAACTATATCACCACAGCGTTTGGTTAAAGGTGACTTAAAGCTGCAAAATGTCATGGCAGACTTTGCTCAGGATATTCACGAAGAGCCTGAGTTGACCGCAATAATTCCACAGGGAGCAACACCAGTCCCATGTCCGGGACCAAGCTGTCCATTAAATCCTGGCGATCCATCAAAACATGAAACTATAACCTGGCAAAAAGCAAAAAATTATCTTGCAGAACGATCGACGACTCAAGCTTGGCGCGGATATCACTACACGCGAATTGATACTAAACTTCCGAAGTTCGCTGCAGAAAAAGGCCAGAAAGTAGCTTTTGACATTCTAGGAATCGCCGGAAAGAGCTGGAGATTCTTTGTTAACGGCGTGGAGAAAGCGCAAGGTGCCGGCGGAATATTCGAGCAAGCTATCATTTTCGAATCCGAAGGCGGCACGCCCGGCGAACCCTTAGTCTTAGGTCTTGAAGTAAATGCGGGGCGAACATTTGCCCCAGGCATTATTTATCTGAGTCAACCGTTTTTGAGTCCACCGGAAATCGCTCCAGTGATTCGGACGGCCTACCGTGGAAACGACAAAGAGGTTGTACTACCAGACGCCTATGCCAGAGCCACTGTCGCGGTATTAGCAGCCCTCGGGTGTCTATTCACCCCCTTTCACCTTGAGATTTTGTTCTTCTCGGCAAGCACGGTGATTTGGAATTATATGCGACTTTCTACGAATGAAATGGTTCCATTCCCGTCATTTCTAGGAGTCGATTTTACAACACTGTATGCGGCGCTTGTTTGTCTGTTTAATGCAACAAGTCTTGCATTTCTTGCTTTTTATTTTAGAACCAAATGGCGTCCCGCAATGTTTGTGTGTATCGCTTCGGCTGTTTTTGCTCCTTTATGCTTACTTGCTGGCAAGACCGGGGTTGGAACCGGGCTGGTGACAGGATTTGTAAACAACGAGTTTATATCCCGCGGCTTGATTAAGTTCATGGGAGTAGGGTTTGCTATTGCAACGTGGCGGGCCACCATGGGAATTGACACGGCTAATTTTCGTCGCCGAATTGCCTTAGCGTTTGCCATTGTGCTCGCCTCGTGTGGTGTTTTAGAGCTTGCGATGCAGTCGTCTATGTGGGGTTTGAACATAATCCCGGCCATGAATGACCACGAAAACCGCTGGTTCGTCAGAAAAGTACTTGAAGCCTCGATGGCTTCATTCGGATTAGCCATCGCACTAGAATGGGCCATCGTGGTGAGAGAGCGTCAAACAGTCCTACAAAGATTTGGGATGATCGTTGACCCGAGAGTGCTGAAAGAATTGATTCTAAACAAAAAAATACCGACCGTTCGCGCAGAAAGGGTTGTGGCCCTATTTGTGGACCTTAGGGGCTTTACAACGCTTTGCGAAAAAGAGTCTCCCCAAGAGGTAAACTTGACCTTAAATGAATACCTTGAAGTCGTTACAAAAGCGGTACAGGAGCATGGCGGCATCATAGACAAATTCGTTGGCGACGAAGTCATGGCCTTGTGGGGAGTGCCAGAGCAATCTGAAAACGACCCAACTAATGCCATACGAAGTGCCGTGGGCATTAGACGACGCCTACGCGACTTGAACACAGCTCGTCAGCGCTCAGGGCGAGACGCGCTAGCTGTTGGTATTGGACTACACTGTGGACCTGCCATTGTAGGACCCGTAGGCTCTGCAGAACGTATTGATTTCACTGCTATTGGCCCCACTATCAACGTCGCATCAAGGCTTCAGTCCCTTACGAAAGAGAAAAAAACAGATATATTAATATCATCTGATCTTTACAAATTAGTTACATCGAGTGCTCTTGTTGCTGATCTTGGAGCAATCAAAATCCGTGGGGTCGAGACTCCTGTTACGCTCTACCGGGTACTTGGCGTTACTGATGATAGTGGAAAGATGAATATTCACGATAAAATACTTGAAGCAGCTGGATTGCCATCTACGCCGGGAATCGTGACAGACGCTCCCGATAATCTATTTAAAGCATCCTGATATCCTCAGTAAAAGGACGGCTCCAGCCATGCGATACATGACAGAAAGCCGCCGAGAACTTTACAGTTTGTCGCTATTTGTTTGCTGGCTTTTTTTTGCGAGCTGCAAAACTCCAGCCACTGAGCGTTCTAATATGATGACCAGCCAAGCTGGCGAATCTATAACCTTTGAACCACTGTTTTTCCCAATTGAAGGGCCGACCGAAGCCATCCCAAGAAACCGAACCATCACGAAAAACTATTTTTATGGTGCTGAGCTACTAAACAAAATTCTCTACTCAAGAAACCTGAACGCCTCATTTGATGCTAACTGGCTGCATTTTGGTATTTGGGGATCTATGCGAGCTGGAGAGTCGATTGACGGCAGCGATCTTCAGTTTGCAGCGACATTAAAAGACATGGCTTTTGACTACCTGGAGGACAGTCTTAGTTGGCTACCAGCGTCAGTGCGCAGCTACTACATAGAAAACATCCAAAAAGATCGCGAATTGATCAAAACCCTAGGAAAAATTGTCCAAGAGGCCTTGGCTGGCGGTAATCAACGAGTTGCCAACGAGATCATGGGCCTAACTGACCGCTACCTAAGAATGCTTGGCTGTGACAACTCCCAAAGTCCGGAAACTACTGAACGCTTCCTTGCGACTTTTGAATATCGTCACGACCGACAAGCTCCCATAACGGAGATTTGGCAAGGACTACTCAATGATATTCCCCTTCTATCAAAAGGAAAGCCCCACACATTCGGCCAAGACGCGTTGGCTAGGGCCTACTGGGCCTATCATCAGGCAAGACATGAGAAAGACCCTATTATCCGCTCCCAGATGATGCACTATGGAAATTTGCTGATAGCTATCCACGAGCAATTTGTACTTCAGACCTACATCTCTGGTGCTATTGGAGTTCTAGACTCCGCAAGCTCTGCCTACCGAAAAGCCGCCACTGTATTTGCTCTGGATATCGGTGTACCAGAGACAGGCTTCAAGGGGGTATCTCGTGTGGGTGAAGGCCTCAAGCGTTACCCGCTGCGAAATGGCTTTTCTGCGGCGAATTTCTCTAAGAATCTTCGTCAGTACTCGTGGCCACCACTTGTAGAGCTTGCAAAAGTCACTGGTATTGATAAGTACGCAGGTCGAGGCGCCACAGACTGGAAGGATTACAAAACTAGGGTTTACCTCATCGCAGGAATGATTCGAACGCTACAGGACAAGCAAATCATTGCATCTTATCCGTTTTCCGGTCCCCACCCCCAGCTAGCGTTAACTTGCAAGTAAAGGCCCCCACATCAACTCAGTTCCCCTACAAATTATTTACTCAGACGACGTTATGGTCGCAGTAAACAAACCATCTGGTTGGGACGTTCACCGCAATGAATTTAATCGCGATCGACCGATCGTTCTGCAGGCCCTACGCAACCAAATCAATAAAGAAGTTCATCCAGTCCACCGACTTGATGGTGGTACGAGCGGTGTTTTGCTTTTTGCTACAGAGAAAGATGTCCTAAGGTTTTTGAGCGAACAATTTCAATCCCGCGAAACTGAAAAGATCTATCACTGTATTTCACGGGGATTTGCAAAAGACACAATCTGCGCTGAACCATTGCGGGTACATGAAAATATCGTAGAGGCCGAAACAATGTTTCGGTGTCTAGCCCAGATCACGTTACCTTGGCCAAATGAAAAATTCCCACAAAGTCGCTACAGCTACATCGAGGCCCGACCAAAGACAGGCAGATATCATCAAATAAGACGACATCTGAGGCATCTAAGCTGGCCTATCATTGGCGATACCAAGCATGGAGATGGTACACATAATCAGCTTTGGCGGGATCACATGGACATTGGGAGGTTATTGCTCCACGCATCAGCATTGAAAATTAAGCATCCGAATGGTGAAACGCTGACGCTCAAGGCCCCCTTGCCCGAAGAGTTCGCCAAAACGCTCGCCCTCAACGACTGGATAACTGTGCTTCCAAAAGCTACGGACGCTTAAATCCGCCTTTTAGATCAGCCCAACATTTATAGTAATCACGCTGCAACGTCGAATGTTCAAGGGCATGCTTGGTTGGGCGGAAAACCCAACATGACTCAAACATGAAGGCTAGCGTGTTACCCAAGTACTCAGGCTTAAGCTTAGCATTTGTGGCCGCCTCGTATGCGGTTGCTTCAGGACCATGTGCCTGCATACAGTTATGGAGAGATGAACCTCCGGGATCAAACCCTCCACCCGGCTTGGCATCGTAGACTCCGTGTATGAGCCCCATAAACTCACTCATGACATTGCGATGGTAATAAGGTGGTCTAAACGTATCTTCAGCCACCATCCACCTTGGCGGGAAAATCACGAAATCAACGTTGGCTTGTCCTGGCGTACTTGATGGGGATGTCAGCACAGTAAAAATACTCGGATCTGGGTGATCAAAACTGACAGTGTTGATCGTATTAAAACGTTTTAAGTCATACTTGTATGGCGCATAATTACCAAACCACCCCACCACATCAAGGGGAGAGTGCTCGATGGGGGCATCCCAAAACTCACCACAAAATTTTGTGGTCAGGACAAACGAGCCTTTTCGCTCCTCATAGGAAGCCATTGGATAAAGAAAATCTCTGGCAGCAGCCAAGCCGTTTGCACCGATAGGACCAAGGCTCGGCAGCTCAAACTTCGCCCCATAGTTTTCGCAGATGTAGCCATTGGATGCTTTATCTGGAAGTCTAACTTGAAATTTTACCCCGCGAGGAATCACGCAAACCACGGTCGGCTCTACATCAAGCTCACCGAACTCTGTTCTAACAAGAAGTCGGCCGGACTGAGGAACAATCAACAAATCACCGTCAGCATTGAAAAAAAAGCGATCCGTCATGTCATTATTTGCACGGTACAAGTGCACAGCACTTCCGGCCCGAGTGCTTGCGTCGCCATTCATGGCGAATGTTTCCACACCATCAACAAAGTCTTTTGATTCTTTAAGAGCTGGCAACGGGCTCCACCTTAGCTGCATAGGATTTGCAGGTCCGTCGTGATGGGGAGCACTCTTCCAGGATGTATGTTTAATTTGCTTAAACTCACCATGCATAACACTTGGTCTGATTCGGTAGAGCCAGGAGCGGTAGTTTTCTTTTCGTGACATCGTAAATGCAGAGCCGCTGAACTGCTCTGGGTAAAGTCCAAGTGGACCCTTTTGAGGCGAGTTTCGGCCCACTGGGACGGCCCCCGCGACAGCCTCACTCGTATGTTCGTTATTGAAACCACTTAGGTACTTGATGTCACTCATGAGGAACCTTCCATAGACAGCCGTTTCAATTTCTAGCTTTTAAACAGTCACGCTACAATCAGCCCAATGTCTTTTGAATCTCCCGCGCCCATTTTGAGAGTAAATCAGTCATCTCGTTAATCATGGAGTCCGGTATTTTACCACTCGCAAGTTTGCGATTGCGCTCAATATTAAATGCTTCTCGTTTTGGGTCATAGATTGGTCGCGATTTTGTTTTCTTCAAATTGCCGATG
>JBEIGW010000123.1:0-8499 GCA_040381655.1 Deltaproteobacteria bacterium | reverse complement strand
ATGCTACGGCGGTCTCATCTATTTTCTCTTCAGCTCTCAACTTAATAGTTCTTTAACTTTATCCATTGCTTAGACGCGAACACAAATAGACACTACAACGAGAGGTGAGTTACAATTTTAGCAGCTTGCTCAATTAAAGCACGTGCGTTTTGACTTCACCTCATTTGGGGGATGTCTTAACGCAAAAAATAGAGAGACCGCCCACTGGCTATGCTACGGCGGTCTCATCTATTTTCAGATTAATCTTTACCAAAAAACAATCTGCGGCGGCATCTCCGGAGCCGTGACTCGTCGACCTTGATCTTGAGATGGATCGCCCACGAAATTAATAGCCAGCTCAAACTGCTTATCAGTTAAAAAGAAAGCCGTAACATGCCCCTCAAATGGTGCCGATTTACGTAATCTATCCGCATGTTTCTCCATCATTTCATACGATACACAGGGGCGAATATAGACGCTAAATTGCTTCATCACATATGAATCGTCTAATAAAAACTTTCGAAATTTTGTCGCCTCTCGTCTCTGCACGTCAGTGGTAACAGGCAGATCGAATATAACGAGAATCCATCCCATTCTATATGGAGAAACCTTATCTAAATGTTTGTGGGAAATGATATCACCTTAACTTGCGGAAATCTCGAATCGATAATTTCTTAATTTTTCCAAATTAATTTCAGGAATCCATATTTCTGTCGGCGACCTATTTAAAAATGATTTAGCTATGCTTCGCACGTAAATATCCATAGCGTCTATTAGTTTCAGCGAGTAACGTTCATGATTTACACGAAACTCGCGTAAACTATTCCCGATGAATTTCGCAAAGAGCTTAATCGCGTCACCCTCAGGGATTCGGTCCTCAGTCAGAGCCATCCACCCTTGCACCCAATTGATCACTAAGCCGTCAACAAGCGGCCTAAGAGGCTCCATTATGTCATAGACAAGGGGATAACTTCGATACCTTGCTTTGTGGTGCACACCGATATTTGCAAGCAAACCATGCACAATGATGCTGCGGTGTATCATTGATGTTAGAACTGAGTATCCGTAATTTAGGAGCGCATTAAGCCACCCCCGATGACGTCGACTCCTAGACTGACCAATCGCCTCCAGCGCGCGAAAAAAACATCCAAAATACACACGAGCAGCCGACCCCTCATCCAGTTTTCCATCTACAAATCGATCTAAAGGATTTGACGCCAACTCCAGATAGATCAAGATATCTCTCTGATTCTGAATCTTTGAATAAAGAATTTTCTGCCAAATAGCCTCGCGTAGCCTTATGCTTGGCGTTACTTGCTGCTCCAGAATATCCTGATGCATCGTACGCGGAATTGGTAAGGACCATCCAATTGGCTGGTATTTGTTACTCAGATGAAGAATTATACAATCAGCCTCAAGTAGTGCCGATATCAACGCACTAGATAGTGAAATACCTTTAGCGGCGATAATGAGTGCCCTAATATTCTCGATGGGCAGCGACCTGACGCCTTCCTTGGATTTGTAATATAGACGACCTCTGTCCTTATAAACCGTTCCTGCGTGCTCAGTTAAGTGAACTATATGAAAGCTCATTCTCCATTCACCCTAATTTGGCCCTTGCTAATTAGCTGATTGATGGCGGGCGAAGCGTTGATGCCGTAGAGCTCTATCCGACCATTTTCCCACGTGGACCTGATAACATAGCTACCGATTGACAAATTTTGGACTCCACTTCGCGTGACTTCAATCGTCATACCTCTCTCAAGTACTTCGCCATTGTTCCAAAATTCTATGTCAATTCCCTTGAATGAATTTTTGATGTTGTCTCGAACAATTTTGCTATTTGACCACGCAGCAACTAGCGCCACCTCCCACTTAGGCCGCTTTTTGGAGAGATTTCTATAGACAATAACTCCTCGGTGGGTTTCACTTTGGACAACTCCTCTATTAGCATCAACTAGATGACGTTGTGCGCTAAAAGGCTCCAAGCTTTTAAGACTCCGCAATTGAACTTCTTGGTTGTTGTGACCAATTGAAATTTGGTCTGGGAGTTTAGAGGGATTTTTAGCTAATATTTTCTTTAGTGTCTTTGTCACAGCGGAGTCTTTTGACTTTGTAAAAGGCGGATAGTTGAACATCCCGTCCAACACAGCTTTTTTAAGCTTTGCAAGGGTCCATTCTACTGAAGGCGATTTACCCTTATGAATGTGCTTCTTAACAGATACGAATTGCTTCTTGTCGTCTTTAGCCGGAACTTCCAAAAATGATTTTTTGGTCTCGAATAGTGATGGCTTTGATACGTTCCATTGAACCGGAGCGTGAACATCTATTACGCTCTTTTTAAACCACTTTGAATCAGCCCATTTTGGCATCTGAAAAAAATGGCTCTTCTTAGGATTAAGGCCCCATTCGGGAATAAATGTTAAAATCGCCGCATCAAGAATGTGATGCTTCGGATGCTCCCGGTTCTTGAGTGGTGATATCTTTTTTTTAGGACCACCTTGGTTATCCTCTGAATCATCACTCGAAGTCTTAGCTTTTTTCCCTTTAGCTTCGGACTTTTTATCCGCGGATCTCTTACTACCAATTGGATACAATAAAGCATTCACCTGGGCCCTAGCGCGAACACGAGCCGTCATGGATCCAGGTATGCAGACCACATGCCTTGTGCTGCCTGCCACTTGGGACTCCGTCCACCCAAATGCTAAATTTACGAGATTCTGAGCAGCTTTCTCGATATATCCGGTAGCCTGTAGATCTGTTCTCTTCGAAACCAATTCCTCGGCCTTTGGGTCTACAAGAAGCTTTCGTGTGAATTGACTGATTCCAAGCCTAGTATCTTTTGATTCAGGTAGCTGATCGACGACTTCAAGATACCGACGCCAATGGGGAGAGTCACCGAACATTTGGAACGGGGTCTGTTTTCTCTTTTTATTACGATTTTGCTCTTTGCGCGTAAGGACCTTGTTGAACATTTCATCAGGGCCACCCATGGTCTCGGGCACAATATGATCTATATCGTAGAGACCATTCTTGATGCCCCTCATCATCGTTTCTTTTAACTTCTCTGACTTAGTACCTTTATCTTCCCAAGATTCAACATGATAGGGATCAACGAATCCCTGCATCATAGCCAGCTTTACTCGCTCGAAGTCCTTGTGACCCTTGAGCTTGAATTCATCACAGAGCTTTCGTACTTGCTGATTTTTCTTGTCGTTTTCCTTCATTCTCTTCTCAAGTTTTTGCTTGGTGATGGCACCAAGAAATGTCTCTTTACTTTCGTCACTTATTACCTCAAGACCCACTCGAGCATCACTCAGATCAAAGCCTTTTTTTCCGAGGTCTGCTTGCAACTCGCGTAGGACTTTAAGCAGAAGACCAAGCCTGTGCCTCACAACGGGATATTTTATACTCTCCACATACTTATCAGCACTTGCAACGTCAGTAATGTTCAAAGGTCTATGGGGGACATAAAAGGACTGGCTCCAACCCTCGGCTTTCAGACGACCGATCCAGTCAAAATCTTCTTTAACAAGCCCTCGTTTAGGATCCGTGTTGCCCTTTATGAAGAGCTTATCTATCTGCGCAAAAGCCTCATCACGGCTCCAACCTTCGTATAACCATTTACAAATAAACCTTAAGGCAGGTCTCGAGTAGGCCCCACGAGACCCTGGAGAAGGCGTTCCTAATTCTGTCAGTGCCCCAGGTGCTAGCCGCCATCCTCTTTCATTTAACCAAGCCTTAAACTCTTTATCTGACCATTTAAGGGATTCCTCAAAATGATGAAACGCTTCACGACTTTCCTCTGGCGATAGCGGCTCAGGAAATCCTGCAGCCTTTATAACCCGAACATTCTTTAATCGCGTCAGAACTTGAAATTTTGAATGTAAACGCAACTCTCGGCGATCATCTGCATCTGTTTTCGGCATAATCTCAAGGTCATCGCGATTTGGTGATTTACAGACTTTAAACCGAGGGAACAACACACAGCTGCCTACGGCGCGATTATCAAAGCGGGGTATTTTTTGACCTAGTACACCTTGCCAGTCAGCCGGTCGACCGGGGATTAGACCTGATTCTCCTTTTGCCGCTTCAACTAGAGGTTGGTGACGAGGATGTGATCCATATGGAACCAAGGAAGGCCCAAACATGACATGAAGTGGTTTAAGCTTCGGGAAGCGTTTTGCAACTTGGTCCAGTAACAGCTTTAGCTCCTCCTCGACCATTCGTCTTGGAGGAATATAACCATCCCAAAAAGAAATCGCACGCTGGTCGGCTGTGACATCTTGACGACTGGAATGGATTCCTTTTTTGGGGTCCCACAAGCCAGATTTATAGGCATCAAAATAGCAGCAGAAATGATGCCGTGGATTGGGGAAATTCTCCGCGAGAAACTCCTCAAAATCTCCAACTTTTGCTGCAATCTTCCCATCTTCATCATTCAGAGCCGGATCATCATCCACGTGACCTTGCGCCCTAACCCACGGAATGTTTGGGTTATAGTTGGTAACTACTTTGTAGCCTCGCTTCCATGGCAATTCATGATCGTAACCGCGTTTTTGAATAGCATCGTGGACGGCCTTGTATACTTGCCAGTCAACAAGCTTATCAATCTTACCCTCCAAAATCATGATCCGTAAAAGGGCGCCACAGAAAATGGTGTCATCACCCTTCTCGGGGTGCTCTCTCTTGAGCTTATCGTCAACAGCACTAATCTTATATTTAGATTCTGATATTTTGGTGACCGTCTTTAGTACGGGTATACCGGCACTTTTCGCGCACTCATTCCACCAGTATTCACGCGCACGATGCGCAAGACGCGTCAAAATCATGCGCCGCTTTGTCCGCCTCTCAGCTAAACTTGCTGTAGTCGCTTCTAAAAGAAGTGACTTATGCCAAACAACTTGATCGCCACAGCGAGCCAACACCGCAAGAGATCCGGTTCCAAGATCAATGCCGATGTTTATTTTTTCGTCGTTTTTCTTAGCAGGAGTAGATGCTTTATTTTTTTTAACGGAAGCCATAGACATTTCCCTTTGGTCTGACGTGATCCGTAATATTATCAAAAACCAGCCGCCTTAGGAACGCTCTTAAGTGGGCTATGAATCGTCTGAACAACATATAAATCAATCAAAATAGCGGACTTCGGCAACGAGTCGAGAGGACCTCGATGCACAATGATAGGCTGCACATTTATTTGCCTCACCGTCCGACTAATCGGATTTCCCATGTATCAACACCGTTTCCTCAACGAGTTCCGATTCAAGCACTCTGTGTCAGCAACAAATTGCATGTTGCGAGAGTGGGGACTATAATTTTGCAAAGACTTTACGATATTATTGAACCACTCGAGGAACCGATGATTGTATATAGCGAATCGAAGGCTCAATTTCACGAGGACACGCGAAATGGCAGCATAGATTCCAAAATTTCATCTGACTTTTTGAGAGCACTTGGGAGAAAGCCGGCCCAAGGTGAAATCTCGGCCTGGCGTAATTCCTTGCTTCAGATGCATGTCTTGCTTGAGCAGACGTCTCTGCCAGGTAACTGCGGTGTAGCGATTGAATATATGCCGCCTCTCTCCTCAAAACGTATTGACTTCATATTAACAGGACAGAACAAAGAGAAGTTTGATTCACTTGTCATTATTGAGCTTAAGCAATGGGACAAGGTAGACATAACATCTAAGCAAGATATCGTTAGCACATTTGTTGGCGGCGCTGTTCGCGAGTGCGCTCACCCGTCCTACCAAGCTTGGACATATGCTCAATTACTACGAGATTTTAGCGCGCCTGTCACCACACGTCCCATCCATATTGCGCCTTGCGCTTACTTACATAATCTTGTGTCTGACGTCACGATCCGAGACGAGCAATATGAAAGCCTTCTTTCCGCGGCACCAGTATTTTTACGCGGAGAGACTCAGAATCTAACGCGTTTTATAGAAGACAAAATTCACACGGGCGATAGCGCCGGCCTGGTCAAGTTGATAGACACTGGGGAAATCAAGCCTAGCAAAAAGCTGGCCGAAAGCGTCGCAAGCATGCTTGCTGGAAATAAAGAATTTATTATGATCGATGATCAAAAAGTCGTTTATGAAACGGTCCGTTCGTTAGCTCTAAGTCGTTCCAAAAAGAAACAGGTGGTCATAGTCGAAGGCGGCCCAGGAACTGGCAAAAGCGTTGTTGCGATTAATCTTCTGGTCAGTTTACTAAGTGCTGAAAAAAATGTCTGTTATGTTTCAAAAAATGCGGCGCCCCGAGATGTCTATAAGCACAAGTTAGCAAAAGGAATTAAGAAATCCCGGATAAGCCAATTGTTTCTAGGTTCAGGAAACTTTACTGAGACACGAAAAAACGCTTTTGATGTGCTCTTAGTTGACGAGGCACATCGCTTAAACGAGAAGTCTGGGCTGTATCGCAACCTTGGTGAAAACCAGATAAAAGAAACGATCCATGCTTCAAAATGCACCGTCTTCTTTCTGGACGAAGATCAACGCGTCGCGCTAACCGACGTCGGATCTGCAGAGGAAATCCAACGGTGGGCTAACAGATATGACGCGGAAGTAACGACCTTGCAATTGTCCTCACAGTTTCGTTGCAGCGGCTCTGACGGGTATCTTGCATGGCTAGATAGTACGCTGCAGATCAGAGACACAGCAAATCTTTCACTAGATGAAATTCCCTATGACTTCCAGGTTTTTGACAATCCAGAGGTGATGCACGCAGAAGTCCTCAAAAAAAATGAGGGTCATCAAATCGCACGCACCGTTGCTGGGTACTGCTGGAAATGGGCCAGTAAGAAAGACCACCAGGCTACGGACATCAATATAGGTGATTTCAAAAAGAAGTGGAATCTCGCTAGCGAGGGAAATTCCTGGATCATCCGACCAGACTCCGTAGATGAGATCGGGTGTATACACACCTGCCAGGGGCTTGAAATGGATTATGTCGGCGTCATAATTGGTCCAGACTTACTGATTCGAGACGGAGCTTGCGTGACAGATCCCTCCGCAAGAGCCCGAGACGACCGCACAATCTCTGGCTATAAAGCGTTACTGTCTAAGGATCCAAATGAAGCAAAGAATCGGTTGGATAAATTAATAAAAAACACTTACAGGGTTCTAATGACTCGTGGCATGAAGGGGTGCTATATCTACGCTCAAGACGCAGAAACGCGCGATTACTTTAAGAGACGAATGACGGGGGCTTGGTGAAAAGTATTGATACCGAATTAATCAACAAGACATTGAACCAATTTATCAAAGAACGTGATTGGGAGCAGTTTCACTCTCCAAAGAACCTAGCCATGGCACTAAGCGTGGAATGTTCTGAACTGGTTGAGCAATTTCAATGGGTCACCGAACGTCAATCTGAAGATATGGTGCAAGACCCAAAATCTCGAATAAAGATGGAAGAGGAAATTGCAGATATATTTATATACCTACTCAGAATCGCCACAAAAGCTGGGATAGACATTCAAGCAGCAGCGCTCAGAAAAATCAAAAAAAATGCTGAGAAATACCCCGTAGAAAAAGCCAAGGGATCTGCCAAAAAATACGACGAACTATAAAGTATTTATCGTATCATTTACGAAGTCGAATATCCTGAACCGCGCATCATCTCTAATAATCGGATCAATTTGATCAAACGATCGAAAAACCTTTAAGGCCACATCCCGACTCAATTCTGGGTAAAGATCCAAAATGTAGGCAACAAAGTCCTTCTCTAAATCATTTGACGTCCAGGAATAGACTCCCGAGAGAGTGGTGGCTATGTTTTTAACTAGATCCACTTTGTCCACTTGCAGTACTCCAACTTGTAGGCTTTTAACCTAATCAGATTTTAAAATATATTTAGCAGAAAATATAGATTGTCCTACGACATCAGCGGCAGAGATATTTTAATATCCGTAGCGGTCACGGCGACCGGACACCAATACTAAGATTCTCAGAGGATCAGTTGTCTCAGCCCCTAAAAATCTCTCTTCGATGCCACCGAATGTAATCCAGTGATGGCTCACTTCCCGATTGCTTGGGCAAGATAACGGCCTTGCCGTGGTGGCGGTAAAAGACTTCCTCCATGGGACCTGGGCCGTTGAGGGATTTTGAGACGAGGATAGAGCGTTCATCTGAGAGAGCAATGGCTCCTGAGTCGAAGGCTTTGTGGTGAATGGAACAAAGAGCAAGGCCATTGGTGTCGTGATCAGGCCCATTGTAGGAGTGCCACTTGATGTGGGCTGCTTCAATACCAATGGGCGCATGTCCCAGGCGCGCACCATATTGGCAGACGGCACAGCTATAGCGGTAGAGTTCAAGGATTCTTTTGGCAAACTTTGGATCGCGCTTTCGTTTGACGGCTGACTTATACCACTCTGCTGACAGACCAAGACAATCGCGAATGTCTTCGTGAAGACTTGGCGGGAAGTAGTCGTCAAGAATCTGCTGGGACATCTCGCTAAGAAGTTTGGGGTCAGATTTAAGGGCATCAAAGATTTCACTGGTAAAGCCTGCTTTGATAT
>JBEIGW010000122.1:0-8536 GCA_040381655.1 Deltaproteobacteria bacterium | reverse complement strand
GCTGGCGTCCCTTTTGAGTGAGGAGCTAGAGCTTCCAAATATAGAAAACAAAGGCAAGAAAAACGTCGAAAGCAAGCACTACAAGTACACTGGAATCGTGACAAAAGGCCCGGAATCTCTTCGTCACTTCAAAAAGACATACCGGGAGGCCTTGAAACGAACGATTTCGCTTGGCAATTATGATCCCAACAATCCAGTCGTTATTCCCATAAAAGAAGATAAGCGCTACCGAAGTTTCAAGATATACAACGAGCCCGTGGCTAACGCCGTTATCATCTACATGATGGACGTCTCAGGGTCCATGGGCGACGAACAAAAAGAGATCGTCCGTTTGACCAGTTTTTGGCTTGATACATGGCTTCAAAGTCAATACACCGGCCTTGATCGGCGCTACATCATTCACGACGCTACCGCGCGTGAAGTCGATCAAAACACCTTTTATCGAACTCGGGAATCCGGCGGTACACTGATTAGCTCAGCGTACCGGCTGGCGTTAAAGATCATTGAAGAAAACTATCCCTTCGATGAGTGGAATATTTATTTGTTTCACTTTTCTGATGGCGATAATTGGTCGGGAAATGACACCAACGAATGCATGAAACTTCTCGAGACAGATATCATGACCCGTACTAACCTCTTTTGCTACGGGCAAGTTGAAAGTCGCTACGGTTCCGGACAGTTTCTTCGCGATCTGCAAAAGCATTTTGGAGAAAAAAACGACAAACTTACTCTCGCTCAGATTAAAGATAGAGACTCTATAATGGACGCCCTCAAAGTCTTCCTGGGCAAGGGGCGGTGATATGTACGTCAACACGAAATTACCACCTGAATTAGCTGACGCAGTGGCGACTCTTGAAGAGGTCGCCAGGAACGCGGGCCTAGACTTTTTCCCAACAATATTCGAGCTCGTCGATTACAATCAACTCTCAGAAATAGCCTCTTACGGGGGGTTCCCCACTCGCTATCCTCATTGGAAATTTGGAATGGAGTACGACAAACTTTCCAAGAGCTATGAGTACGGTCTCAGCATCATATATGAAATGGTTATCAACAATAACCCGTGCTATGCGTACTTGCTGCGAGCCAACAGCTTAGTATTTCAGAAAACTGTGATCGCACATGTGCTAGGCCATTGTGATTTCTTCAAAAATAATTATTACTTCTCAAAGACTAATCGCAAAATGCTGGACCAGATGGCCAATCACGCCACGTTTGTGCGCCGCGCCATAAACGAAATCGGTCAAGACGTGGTCGAGTCGTTCCTCGACACATGCTTAAGCATTGAAAACCTCATCGATATTACAGCACCTTATCGAGCTGCGCCGCTATCGTTAGACAAGGGCGGACTTGGCGCGGATCAAAACGTACACGTACCAAAAATAGAAACTAAAGGTTATCTGGACTCCTATATCAATCCAAAAGACTTTCTCGATGCTCAAAAAGATCGCATGCAGCGCGAGCAACAAAAAGCTAAAAACTTCCCTGAACGCCCCGAGAGAGATGTTTTAAAATTTTTAATAGACCATGCGCCTATGGCGGCCTGGCAAAAACGTGTTCTGGAAATCATCCGCGACGAATCCTACTACTTTGCACCGCAGGGACAAACCAAGATCATGAATGAGGGCTGGGCGACCTACTGGCACTCGATGATGATGACCAGGCTGAGCCCTCTGCAAAGCAGTGAAATCATCGACTACTGTGACCATTATGCGGGGGTTGTGGCAGCCGCTCCAGGTTCCATTAACCCTTATAAGATTGGTGTTGAGCTCTTCAGGCATATTGAGCAACGCTGGGATCGTGGCCAATTTGGCTTAGATTATCTTAATTGTGACGACCCGCGAAAGCGGGCTGAATGGGACACTAAAGCTGGGCTTGGACGAAAAAAGATTTTCGAAATCCGTCGCTATCACAATGATCTAACGTTTATTGACGAATTTTTGGACGAAGATTTTTGCCACCATCATCGTCTTTTCTTATATGATTACGACAAACGCTCAGGAAAGCACGTAATCTCATCGAGGGAGTTCAAACCCATCAAACAAAAACTCCTGCAACAGCTGACGAATTTTGGACAGCCGATTATCAGCGTTGTTGATGGCAACTATAAAAACCGAGGCGAATTACTTCTGGCTCACGAGCATAATGGTATAGATTTGAAACAAGACTACTGTATGGAGACCTTGCGAAATATTCACAAGATCTGGTCGCGGCCGGTTTATCTGGAAACTTACATTGAAGATGTAAAACGGAGAATTTCATTTGATGGGAAGAATCATGATATCGAGAAAGTTTAGGGTCATTCTGTCAGCTATCTTTATGCTCTCGCTTGCACAGTATAGTGCTGGCGCTGGTACCCAGAGCCCCGGAGAGTTGCCGCCACTGTATTACATCGGAGTTATTCCCGTTCAGTGGGAAAAAAAGGCCGACTGGAAAAACCTCGTTGATGCCCGCAAAGTCATTGACGCCAATTTTTCGAAGGCTGTGCGCGCTAGCCATCGCTTCTCCTTTTTAAACGACGATCTTGTGAAGTCGCTCTGGGCCACCGCGAATGGTCGAAAGGAGCTAGAAGATGACTATGAAGTTAGCTCCTATATCAGTTTAGACATGTCAACACGCGGTGACATGGCTGTCATGACTGTGAGATTACTCTCGCCAAAACTTCAGACCCAGCTTCAAGAGAGTGATGTGTTAGCTAACAGCGCACTTCGGAGTGGAACCGCAGATATCATCTCGTCACGAATGACCGATCTGGTTCAGCGCATGCTGAATCGGCTTCCCATCGACGCACATATAACCAGTGTCAACGGCGGCTACGTCACTCTATCTGGCGGTAGCACCCAGGGTATAAAAAGCGGCCAAAAATTTGATGTTTTAGCAGCGAATATTTCCAGCTTTCATCCTGTTACCGGCGGCTGGCTTAGTTTTGCGACTAACCGCACGGGATCTATTGAGGTAGTGGAAGTGAAGGCCCAAAGCTCAATTGCGAGAATATCGTCTCTGATAAAGGAAAACTCCATTAAGGCCGGGCAAGGTATCCGCATTGATGAAATTGCTGGTAGAGCCCGCTTTCTGGCTACAGATGCAAAGCCATTGACGCCATCCAAAACAGTAGAGTCCGCAGCTGCTAACGGCGCATCAAAAGCCGAATCCGCCCCAACTGCACCATCTGCGCCTCAGCCACCTGTTGCCGAAACGGCACCAAAAACACCGATCGCTGCTGAAAATGGGCTTAAGGAGCTGCCGGCTAAGCTAGTAGACGCTGCGCCGCCAACTGATCAAAATACTTCAAAAGAATCTGGCAACAACCAAGCGCCAGAAGGAGCGCCTGAAACTGACAAATTTACTGCGAAAATCATGCCTAAAGGAAGTGAAATGAGGACTTGGGCAGGAGTTCGTATGTGGTCTATCTCTGGGTCCGCAAGCGCCAATGCCTCGCTTCCCGCATGGCTGGTTAACTCCGTCTCGGGAAGCATCTATCGCGATTTCTCAGACACAATCGACTATAATTACGGCGTTGACTTCGGGTATGGCCCGACGGGTGACGGCAGCTTCTTTAGCTATAACTTGCATGGTGCCGGACGTTGGCACATGTACATGAAGGACGTTCTCCCCGGTGCGGATGATGTCAATTTTGGATTAATGGCAAATCTCACAAGCGCAAACATCACAGGTGAAACCAGTGGGGGCTTCGATCTCACGATGATTCGATTAACGCTTGGTGTTCATGGTTGGGCTAAGCCCGATTTTATTGGGCAAAAAATTGAATGGACGGGAGAAGTTTTTTATCCGCTTTACTACTCAGGTCAGTTCGGAGTGAAAGGCAAATTCCGCGAAATCGTTTCGGGTTCGAGCATGGCATATCGAATCGGAATGTACATTGGCGACCGACCGGCTCAGGGCTGGCAGTACGGCGCTGCTTTCGATCTTGAACAAAACTCTTGGTCTCTTAAAACAGGCAAAACGGCCGAGCAAAGCTCCATTGGATTGCTAGTTCTAGCCCGACGCGATATTTAATTTACCGGGTGAATGCGCTGTAGTTCGCCGTTAGCTAAAACCACGAGGCAAGACGGTTTATCCCAGCTCGTGACGCTCAGAAGTCGCCCACTTTCTGGCAGGATTTCATCGTAAGGATGATGAAAATGTCCAAAAATAATGACATCGGCGCATTGTCGTCGTAGCTGAGACTCAGCCATGGCTTTTATGCGTTCGTGTCGTAACTCGCGGTACTTGTCTTTCTTTCTGGAGGTTGACGCCAACCATAAGGTCAGCCTATCAAGCAGGGTTTGTGGAAAAAGAAAGGCTAAAAAACTAACAAGGCGACTTCGCATAATAAAACGAAAGATTCTGTAGGGCAAATCGGGACTAAGCAAGTCGCCATGCGCCACGAGAATTCTCTTTCCATCAGGCGCGATGACAATACGCCCATCACTCGAAATAATCTTGAACCTAAAGTGACGACTTAGTCCATCTAGTGCGAATTCGTGATTACCCTCAACAAACCAGACCTCAGCACCCATCGCGGCAAGTCGATCCATCGACTCTAAAAGCTTTTTATATTTCGATCGAAAATGAGATCGCCAACCAAAAAAGAAGTCAAATATGTCGCCATTGAGAACAAACGTCTTTGCTCTCACCCGAATCGCTTCGTCTACAAGTTGACAAAGCAATTCATAACGATCATCCGAAGGCGCTCGGATGTGAACATCGCTGGCCACCACGAGTGCAGGGTTTTGAGGTAATTTGAAAGTAGACAATCGAGTGGTCCCACGTTCATAGTTAATTAAGCAAGAGCCATGTAATACCAGTGCAAAACTTAATTATTCAATAGATTACCAAATTCCTCGGTTAAATAAGACGACGCTTTCAACCGAATCCCTCTCTATGGGTACAACTATCTTAAATGTCTGGACATTCCGCGATTTGCGCCGAATCTTTTCGGGTCGCCCTCTAGCACTATGTCTGACGTTCTTATCCACTCCTTGCGCAGGTGAATCAACAAATAAACGCATGATCATACCCGGTGCACGCGCTCAGGCGGTTTCCGGGGCTTTTACTGCGGTGGCTAACGATGCCTCGGCGGGATGGCACAACCCGGCGGGACTTGGGTTTCTCAAGGGGCCCGGCGTCAGTGCTTCGGTGAATAATTACTCAGTCTCCAAAAAAACCGTTCAGGGCGTTGCTAGTAACGTGGAACTAGGAGAAAACTCCTCATCTATTTACCCTGGATTTGCTGGAGTGAACACCACGCTTGGACCTTTGAGTGCTGGCTGGAGTTACTTCACCATGGATCAGCAAAACACAGACGAATCGCAGTCTATCCAGATTAACTCACCCACTGGTCTTCAAGCCGAAGTCCCGCTACCCCTAGCTGCGACTGGCTTTCGATATGACCGAATCCAACTCACGTCTGGTAATTTGATTCACGCCGGCGCAAGCCTGGCTTTACCGATCGGCAAGAATATCTCTTTAGGTATCAGCGAGTTTTACTACAGGCGTCAGAAGCAAACGAATTTGAAGGAACGCTCCACGTTCACGTCTGGTGTTTTTTACGACAGTTTCTCACGTGTCAGCACGAAGAATGAGGGAACCATTGCTATCGCGGGTGCTCTCATTAGGTCTGGAGCATTTTCTGTGGGAGCTTCTGTCCGAATTCCCCGAGCTCTCAGTGACAAGACCGATTATGAGACAAGCCAAGTTATATACACAGGGACCGCACCGGAGTTAGCGAGCCAGAATATATCCACTCACCGCGAAGATGAGCTCACCACCCGAACGTGGAACTTGGGTATTGCTTGGTCGCCAACGGATCGCGCTACCGTCAGTGCTGATGTTGTACATTATCCAGCCACTAAAACGCTTTGGGAAGGCAGTGGTGGATTTGATACGCGAGCAACGACCGATTGGAGTGTCGGCGCGGAGCTTCGCTCTGATTCACTAGTTGTTGCTGGTGGAGCGTTTACCAACAGCTCTCTAGTGAGAAAACCGACACCGTCTCTTGTGTCGTCAGACCCATCACAAATCAATTTCGTAGGCTTTTCTGTAGGGGCTGGCCTCAAAACCAGGCAGTCAGAGAACCTTTTCATCATGGTGCGCCAACAGGGACGAGGATATACCCAAATGGTTCAGGGCGATCTAACGCTACAGGACGTCAACATAGAAACCCAGACATTTAGTTTATCAAGTTCATATAAATTTTAACAGAACGTCATGACTATTTTATAATCATGACGCCTGCCGTCGTGGAATTATATAGTTGCAAGCGGTGTGTAGGCTGAGTTACAAACTAGCTTCCAAAAAATGTCCATTGTGGAGATTAAAATGAGCAACCTGTCTCTTGAAGATCGCGTTAAGCAATTAGTAGTCAAACAACTCGGCGTTGAAGAAAGCGCTGTCGTTGGAAAAGCAAAATTTATCGAAGATCTCGGCGCAGACTCGCTGGATATTGTTGAATTGGTCATGGCTATGGAAGAAGCTTTTGGCGTCGACATTCCAGACGAAGAAGCTGAAAACATCCGCACTGTGGATGATGCGGTGCAATTCATAAAGCGCGCTGGCGAAGCTTAATCGACCTGATAAATCGGGGCCCACGAAGGGCCCCGATTGCTTTGCTGCCGACGTCCAATCAAAAAACGTACCGCTTAACGGAGTGCATCTATGGCCCTCACAATCGGAATTGCAGCAGATCATGCTGGCAAAGAACTCAAGCAACTTGTCGTTGAAATGCTAAAGCTCTCCGAACACCAAGCTGTCGACTACGGCGTTGCCGCCGATTGCAAGACGTCTGTCGATTACCCTGATTACGCGGCCGCTGTTGCTTCTGACGTCATGTCAGGAAAACTTGACTGCGGCATACTTATTTGTGGCTCAGGAATAGGAATGCAGATAGCTGCAAATAAGTTCCCAGGCATCCGAGCTGCGGTCGCTTGGGATGAACTGTCTGCAAAGCTTGCCAAAGAGCACAACAATGCAAATATCCTCTGCCTTGGCGCGCGACTCATCAACCATATGCGAGCAACTGAGCTTGTAAAAACCTGGCTGGAGACTCCTTTTGGTGGTCGCAGACATCAAATCCGTCTCGATAAGATTCGCGAAATCGAACGAAAAGTTTCAAACCTCAGAATTAAAGACTGATAACTGAGCAAGGAGCGCAATTAATGCAAGGACAACGGCCTTGGGACATTCTGCAATCTAAAGACAAAGACGTTTTCGATTTGATGCAAGGTGAGTTGCTCCGCCAAAAGCATGGACTTGAGCTCATTGCCTCAGAAAATTTCGCATCGCCCGCAGTAATCTCGGCCATGGCAAATGTATTAGCGAATAAATACGCCGAGGGCCTGCCGGGAAAACGTTACTATGGGGGCTGTCAGATCGTAGATCAGATGGAAGATCTCGCCATAGCGCGTGTGTGTAAGCTATTTGGAGCAAAATTTGCAAACGTTCAGCCGCACTCCGGAGCCCAAGCAAACGCCGCGGTTTTTCTTGCCCTTCTGAGCTCTGGAGACCGTATACTGGGACTTGATTTATCCCATGGTGGGCATTTAACTCATGGTAGTAAGGTGAATTTTTCGGGAATCCTCTACGAATCCCACTTCTACGGATTAGACCCTGAGACCGAGACGATTAACTATGATCAAGTATTGAAGATCGCTCGAGACATCAAACCTAAGATGATCATTGCTGGCGCCAGTGCTTATCCTAGAATCATAGACTTCAAAAAATTCCGCGACATCGCTAACGATGTGGGAGCTTATCTGATGGTGGATATGGCTCATATCGCAGGTTTAGTGGCGACCGGTGATCACCCTAGCCCTGTGCCACATGCGCACGTCACCACTTCGACAACTCATAAAACACTCCGCGGCCCCCGTGGTGGTATCATTCTCTGGAACGATGAGGCACTCACCCCGAAAATCAATAAGTCTGTTTTTCCAGGCATCCAAGGCGGACCACTGGAGCACATCATTGCTGCTAAGGCCGTCTGTTTTGGCGAAGCCTTGGATCCATCATTTAAAGCCTATCAGCAAAAAGTGGTATCCAATGCGCGAGCGCTGGCGTCCCATCTGGCGGGGAAAGGCGTAAGACTCGTCTCTGGTGGCACAGACAACCACCTGATGTTACTTGACCTTTCTACTACTGACATTACGGGTAAGCAGCTTGAAGAGGCACTCGGCAAAGTCGAAATCACCGTCAACAAAAATACTGTGCCAAAAGAAAAAAGAAGCCCATTTGTGACTAGCGGTGTGCGGATAGGTACTCCTGCAATTACCAGCCGCGGTCTCGGGGGCGCTGAAATGCCTATTCTGGGTGAATTAATTCAACGGGTTATCAAAAATATAGACAACGCGGCCGAACTCGATAGAATCCGGCGTGATGTGCTTGCACTGGCAGAGAGATTTCCTCTATATCCCGAATGGGCAGTGTGATCTGAATATTTTTTAGAAACGGTAGGTCTTTGAGTGCGTTGTCCTGGTTGTGGTCATGAAGATACGAGAGTGCTGGAGAGTCGTCTATCTCACGAAGGGCGATCCGTTCGTCG
>JBEIGW010000121.1:0-8544 GCA_040381655.1 Deltaproteobacteria bacterium | reverse complement strand
CAAGGACCCGACCCGAGGTTGGCGTACTAAGATGATTTTATTGTCCAAAGTTACGGGAAGAACATTAACCCAGTCTGGCGCGTTCAATCTGAAGTAGGAATGTTCCGGCTTGAGGTCGCCGACCTCAAATCGGATTTCTTCGACGTTGAACGGAGGTGTCTTTAGAACAACATTGTTAGATTTTAGTTTGAACATGAATACCGACCTATAACTTAAGTGTTCGTAGCTCTTCGCGAAGACATGAGGCCGTTAGTTTTGCAGCCGCTTCAAAATTGCGCTTCCATTGCGCTCGGGCATTAACGCCCGTCGCATTTGTAGTTGCTACCAAGACCGTGAATGTTTTAGCTCGCTCGATCCAGGCCCGAGCAACAGAATAAGCCTCAATTGTCTCAGTTAAAATATCGCTTGAGGGCTGCATAGAAGCCTCTTCAGCAACCGAAATGCCAAGCCCACAAACCACGCGACATTTAGGAAATTTGATTTCAAGTGGGCTTAGATTGATCGGCCCATCAAACTGTTCGAGCAACTCCGTCTTTTGATGTCTAATATCCCAAGGAGCAAGCACGATGCTTTTGGCGCAAAAAATACCAACATCGTTAAACGGTCCAATTGCCCCGGCCGTGCAGCAAAATATAACGTGACGACCCTCGACAAGTTCTCTGGTATTGGCAGCAACAATCGCCGACTGTGTTAGACCCACGCCAGTGACAATGCGAGTCATCTCATATGGAGCCTGATTTGAATCACGCAGAATATCGTCTGTTTCAAATGCAGCAGCGCTAGCAATAATGACTCGGCTCATACTTTACACCGCTATAACGTTGCATATCACTACGGGCTTCTTGCGTAGCAGGTGAAAAAGCTTGCGTCGAACCTCCACCCGAATCGACTCCTCTAGGTCAGGGCGCGTCTTCTCCTGAGATGCAAAATGCTGTCTAAACCCAGCCTTTGCAGCACTCAATAACTCTCGTTCAAAATCCTTTATGTTACCACTATCTCGCGGAGCGAGACCGTGCCATTCTATTTGTGGCTCTCCAATCATCTTTTCCGAGTCAAAATCATAGGCAACGGCCACGACGACTAACCCGAGTTCACCAATTCTTAGCCGTTCTCGCAGTGTCTCGTGCTGTAAAAGGCTGTAAGACTCGCTATCGACGAAAAAGTGATCAATGTCAATTCGGTCAGAGATGTTTATTCCCGACTTGTCAACGTCGATGACATCGCCGTTTTCAATGACAAAGCTCCGCGAATCTTCCAGCTGAATCTCTTCCGGAATAAGCGAATTGCTGGTCAAGTGACTGAACGTTCCATGAACCGGAACAAAGTTCTTTGGTCTCAGCGCCCTTAGTAGCTCCCGCAGCTCTTCACGATAACCGTGCCCGCTGACATGGATCTGTGGGTTGTTTCTTGCTGAAAAAATCCGGGCTCCGCGTCGCTCGAGTAGGCTCATCATATATTGTATGACACGCTCATTTCCCGGGATGGTACGGCTGCTGAAAACCACCAAATCGCCGGGGCAGATTGAGAAAGAGCGGTGTTCGCCCTTGGCAAGGCGCATCAGTGCCGAGCGCCACTCTCCTTGACTTCCGGTCGCTATGATGCAAATTTTTCGCCGCTCAAATCCGGATATTTCACCGGCGTCTATGATCAGCCCTGGAGGCGCCTCCCAGACGCCGGCGGCACTTGCAACTTTGAGAGCCGTCTCAACGCCACCACCTAGTATTACAACTTTTCGGCCGGCGTCTTTACAGATGTCAAGGATAGTCTTTATTCGCCAAAAGTTGCTACTGAATGTGGTTACGACTATCGCGCCATCACCTCCAGATTTGAAAGCTTCCTTAAGCGGCTCGATGACAGATTGCTCCGAAGGGCAATAACCTGGAAGGTGAGAGTTTGTACTATCGGCTAAAAGCACCTGAATGCCTTCATTGCCGAGTTTCTTTAAGTAGTCAAGGTCCACCGGTTTTTCAAGAATCGGAGTGAAGTCAAATTTAAAGTCACCAGTGTGAAAGATATTGAATTGGCCCTGCCTGATCATTAGGCCACACGCTCCTGGAATGCTGTGATTGAATGAGACGTACTCAATCGAAAAATCTTCGCATTTAACTTTATCGCCAGGATTAACTTTGTGAATTGGATAACGAAGACTTACGCCTCGTCGGCTAAGTTTGTTGTTGAGCAACTCCGCGGTCCACGGGGTGGCATAAACCGGTCCAGGCCATCGTTCAAGCATGTAAGGCAACGCGCCAATGTGATCCTCATGGCCATGCGTGATGATGTAAGCATAAACACCGCCGAACTGACTAATCCATTCAGTAAGATCCGGAAAAATAGATTCCACCCCAAGTTTTGAAGGGTCTGGAAAGCTTACGCCAGCGTCGACTAAGTAAAGCCGATCTTCGCAGATGTAGCCGGTCATGTTCATGCCAAATTCGCCGCATCCTCCAAATGGAATGATCCGTACTGTGCCTGGATTAAAATTTGTGATGGATGGGGCTGACATAATATTCTTTCAAAAAATTATTTTAGAAATAAAGTCTTATAAATCTTTGTGGTGACTACCGGTTAACTGGGACCATTAACCTTTGTCGCGAGAAAATTCGAAGGGATACCTCACCTCAACAGCGCCACCCTCTGGGCGCGGGAATCTCCAGGATGCAATCTTCTCGCGAACGCATCTAACAAGTTCGTCGTCTCTTATAGATGATCGGATTAAATTAAGATCCGACGCACGACCGTCACTACCGATAGTCCAGCGCCACTCCATGGCTCCGCCGGCCGTCTTGTTTCTCCGCAATGCCATTTCATAGCACATTTTTAGCTGGTATCGCCCCGCTATAACCGTTTTCTCAACGTTCGCAGGGTCGACTTGCCCAGCTTTATTGTCAGCAATCGATAGACCCTTCTTGGTGTCAGATGACGCCCAATTAGATGCCTTTAATTCAGATAATGAAGCGCCGTCTGCTTTATGGAGCTCTGCCGGAAGCCAGGTGACGCCGTCTTGAGTTAGGGGCATTCCAGCTGGCGACTCGCAACATTCATGTTTTCCGAACAGCAGCTTTTCTTTGCCGTATACTCTTAGCTGGATCGCTGCAGCTTGCGCAGCGGCGTCTTTTGCAGCTCTTTCTTGCATTTTGTCGTCACTTTCTACTCCCAAAAAACCTTGTGAAATTTTGGCAAATGCCGCCTGCGTCTTGTTGGCCTCCTCGCGCTCCTCAAATTTATAGCCGACGTCGGTTTCGAACTTTCCGGCAACGTCGACACGTTTTTTTGCGAGTTGATCAGACGACCCGGAGAGAATTGAGATCTTGTCAAAAATTCTCTGCGCGCGTCCGTCGAGTGACTCACCGCGAATCGTTGGGATCGAGATTATTGGGCCCCGAGCTGGAGATGCCGCTATTTTTTTGTGCTGCGATGTTTCCGAGTTTTCAAGCTGCGCTGACTGGACCGATAGCAATTTTTCATAATAGTCCTTCGTGCTTTGGAAAAGCTGTTTTCCAGTACCGGAAATTTCGCCGAATCCTGCTACTAAACTGAGATCAGTGTAATAAGACCAGACACTACGGACGAATTTAAATCGATCAAGACCTGACTGAATAATATTAGGTGCGCTCGACAAATACGAATGGGCAAGAAATGCACTGAGCTTGTCTTGCGGCAAGTCCGTAATTTTTTCGTATGATCCGGTTGGGCGATTATCGAGACTCCACCAAATCGAGCCACAAATGATCATCGATCCTAAAGCCCCCAGACATAGCGCGAGTCCCTCAGATCGCAAATCGGCGATCAATGACAAGGGCGCGGCAACGTAGCCTCCTTTTTTGACAATCTTTGATCTAGGACTCGGTTTTCGCGCTCCCACTTTAATCATGATTGTCATATCTTCGAGGCGAAGTGTTCCCGTTGTCGTTTGACCGATGGATATAATTTTTCGTTGCGGTCTGCCCGAGTTTAATACGTGCACCTCAGAGCCATCGTCTATGATGCCATCCCAGGGGAGACTAGGATTTAGGATGATGCCGCTTCGTGATTTCATCAAAATTTCAAGGTCATCCCATCGCGGCCAAACACGCGATCTAATATTGTTGAATAAGCCTCGACCGGCGCTGACGCCGCGACATTTTGCGAAAGGTGTCACGAAGCGTCCCAGCTCGGACCCCCCCCAGGATACTGCAACTTCAATATATTTTGTTTTGATGGGTTGTTTTGCCATGGGTTACTTAGCACTAGCCTCCGGCTTTTGAGGTAGTCTCGTCTCAAATCCATACTTAGAGACGCCAGCTGCTGCTAGTGCGTAGATGACCGGCCGAACGTGGTGATAGGTCAATTTTTGATCGATCGCGATCGCGGCAAGATTCGTATCAGCGGTTATCTGTCCAGATCGCACGACATTTTGTAAGTGGCGCTTTGCCCATGCCTTCATATACTTTTCAAAAACCTCGTAGTCTTTCTGAGAAGGCCCCTCCACGGGCCATCGAAACGTCTCACCAGAGGCGGTGTTAACGGTGATGGTACTCTCGCTGATACCAATACTTAACCATAAGGCATGATCAACCGCCGGAGCACTCTCATGCACAAAAGGTTCGATTCGGCTTTTTGGCCGAAAGGACGACTCGAATCCCACGAAGAATGTCAGTAATGTCACAGAAAAAAATGGAATGAAGAGAAGAACGAGCGGTATGGCTGGCATACCGTCGAGCCGCTGACGCTGACGCCGAAACGAACCACTCGAGGAAATAATGTCACCTACCGTGTTCAAAGTATACCACCCCCGAGCACGACGTGGCTAAAAGATCCAGTTTTCTTGATTTTATCGATAACCACTGCAACAACGGCAATCGGTACGCCCGGATCAGGGAGCACAACCAGTATGCCATCCGGTCTAATGGACTGTCGCCGCCTTCGGTCGTCTTGCCAGGACGCTATTTGTTTTACGGCGTCATTCACCTGAGGGGACCCATCAGAGTGAGCGATTGCATACTTATTACGAACATCATTCTTCTGTGACGTGAATGAAAAAACATCGCCGAAAATTAACTCAGAAGGTGTAACAGCTAAGACAATGGTGTGAGGATTTATAGCGGTAGCAGGCGACTCTTTATATCCATTTAGCATCTCATCGGCGAATGGCTCGGATGCTACTGGCATATCCAATGTAATGAGCCCCCACTCGCCGCCGCGAGTAAGAAGTTGCCCAGAGAAGGTGATAACGGCCAACAAGCAGCAAAGACCAAGGCACCAAAGCATCTGGTCTGAAAACGTTGGCTCAGATAATCTCTTCTTCGTCGCGTATATTTTCTGCTGTATTACTGGCAATGTTGCCATCTGGAGCAGCTCCTTCGCTCGTGGTGGGTGGCACGATTGTATTTTGAACGGGACTAGAAATCGGCGAGTTATCTCTTATGGGCGCGGTCATGGTGACAGGCATAAAGCCGGCGACGTCGGTCGGCACGAGCAGGTTCGTGATGACTGCCACCCCATAGTGCATTTTTTCAGTAAGACGGAGCGCCATGCCGCGCACCAAGTGAAAGCCAAAAAGCATGATCATGCTGAGCAGAAGTCCAAAAGCTACAGGATTAAGCGCGCTTGCAATTTCAGATCCGAGACTAGCTTGCTTTTGTGATGTGTCGAGCACTCCTAACGCATGAAACGTGTTCCATAATGAGTCGATTGAGCCTAATACGCCGGTCAGAAGTATGAGGGTTGAGAATGCCATCAATGCGCCGATGCGAAGCTCGATTCGGGGTAGAAACCCAATGGTCTCCTCTTCGATCACGCCGCGTATTGTCGTCGGGTCCGTTTCAGCCGCTTCAAGCGCGCGTCGTGTGATTGCCGGTAGTGATGTATTACTTACACTTTTACAAAAGTTAAGGGCGCGGCTCGTGTCTTCGGGAGTAAGCAGCTTTCGTAAATCGGTAAGAAATTTTCCAAAATCTAAGTTGTAGACGAATTGCAACATGATCATGCGCTCGAAAATGACTGCCATTCCAATAAAGCCAAGGAAGAGCATCACTTTGAGATATACATTATCTTGTTGAAAGCTTGCGGCGATCTCAGCAAACATCGTTTTGCCTCCGGAAAGTCCAGGTCTAAATACAATATTCCCAATAATATTGTAGCTTTTATCGGGCGATACGTAAAAAGAGTAAGATTTGGTTCAAGTACCAAAAAATGCAAATTTTTCTATCAATTCTGATGGGCTACGTTTCGTCCGGTGTGTCAGAGGCTTTAGGGTTCTTTTTTGTGCTGGTTTTTTGAGTCAGGCGTCCCGACTGCCACGCCTTGGTGAAGGCCTGTACAACTGTCGGATCAAATAACTCTTTCTCATCAGACAGTCGTTGAACAGCATCGCTCTCATCCAAGAATCCACTGTAGGATCGGCCGCTAACCATCGCGTCAAAAACATCGGCAACCGCAATGATTCGACCGAAGAACGGGATGTCCTCGCCTGCAAGCCCTTCCGGATAGCCAGATCCATCCCACTTCTCATGGTGGTATTTGATGCCGGAGATAAATCGCCGTGCGTTAGGCAGATTGTTGGCGATATTGGCTCCAATGATTGGGTGTTGTTTCATTTCTTCGTATTCGTCGGGATTCAATAATGACGCCTTCCGCAGAATGGCGTCCGGGATGCCGATTTTGCCAATGTCATGACACAACGAGCTCATGAGTAGCAGGCGTTTGACATCGCGATCGAGGTTCATTTCCTCCGCGATAGCTAGAGCGTAACGGCTTACTCGCTCTGAGTGTCCGTGGGTGTAAGTGTCTTTTGCTTCAAGCGTCGCAACCATTGCTTCTATCATTCCAACACTATACTGCTCCAAGTCTTGACGTAGCAAAAAAGAGTCTATGAGCGGCGCAGCACGCTCTAGTAAGAAGAGAAGCGGCGCGATCGCATCGCTATTGATCGGATAATTTAAATTATCAAATTCTAGTTGAACAACGCACAGAAGATCAGCCAAGCGAACAACTGGTAAGAGAACGATTGAGCGAGATGGACCCTGGTCTAGACCCTGCTGGGCGCGCAGGCCAAGCCCCTGTTTTCTGGCGATAGCGCTTTCGATCGCCCTTTTGTTTATAATAAAGTTAGTCTTTTTGTCCGTGTGTCTTGTCGAAAGTGGTATGAGTTTTCTAGATGCGGGATTCCATAAAAACAAAACGGTTCGTGAAATCTCGGGATTTAATGCATGGAGACCTTTAAGCACGCCGGCAGATAAGTCTTTCAAGTTATCGACAGTTAATGAGTTTGACTGAATTTCAAAGATCTTCGAAAGTAAGTCACTTGATAACGCAGAGGACTGTACTTCAATCGGATGGTTAAATCGCATAGCTTCGACAAGCTGATCGCTAGATGTGCCGCCCAATTCAATGCTGCCCCCGATTTCCTCTAGTTCCGGAGCCGAGGCAAAATGTTCGAGCTCAGCTAAATTCGTTGCTACGTCAATTTGCGCTTCAGGCGTTAGAAAAACAATTTCCGTGTCGCCAACTAAAATCTTATCGCCGCTATTGATTACGGCGTTTGTTATTTTGTCTCCGTTTAGGTACGTGCAGTTTTTACTCTGTAAATCTTCGATGATATAGAGCTGATCGCGCTTTTTGATGCGAGCGTGAAATCTACTAACTCTGGAGTCGTCCACAGGAATGGCAGCACTTGGATCTCGCCCAATTGTGGCAGGCCAGTGGACAATAGAGAGCCGTCGCCCGGCTTGTTTGCCACGTGTTATTATTGCCATCGCCATAGGATGAACCGCTCCAAAAATGACCCACACAGATCTAACAAATCCCCACGAAGGCCCCTCACAACCCCAGGCCGCCCATCAGAAGTTTCGGCTAAAATACTGATAAAGTTGAGAAAAAAGCCAACGGCACTAAATAATTACCAAGATTAACCGATAGTTATCCAAAAGCTTAAACTCATTGGAGGTCAAGGCGTCATGACATTTCTGGCGAAAGCGTCACTACTACTCATCGCCATTTCCCTTCCGGGTGTAATGGCCAACCGTTCGGCTATGGCCCAAGACGCCCGCTCTCTCGATGAGGTCATTTTTATTCTGAACGGTCCTGAAAATCCAACCGAGGTCCAGCTCGGAGTTAAAAAACATCTAAGTCAAAACTTTATGCGGTTACCAGACCTGAGCGCCATGTCGCTAAAGGTTGGCCACAAGAAGTTGTTTAAAGGCAAATCTTCGAGCACGATCCATCGCAAAATGTCCCGAGATACGACGATCGAAACAGCACAAACTAGCCACGATCAGAAGCAAACGTTCAAGTTTAAACCAACAAAGGTTTCCGGAAAGCCAAAGCTACCTAGCATCAAATTTAGTTCGTTTAGACCAGAGTTAGAGCTGTACGAAGAGATGCCGTCCCTTGACTTTACTGGCAAGTCGCTCAAAGATGGAGGCTTCTGACCTCCAGGGCTGTGGGATTAACGAAAGTATTGATAAGTTAAAAGAATGGGTATTGAAGAGCGCCTTTTTCGGGAAATTAACGCGATGGCTGGTAAGGTTCAGCTGATCGATCTTGCGATGATCGTGATCAGCAGTT
>JBEIGW010000120.1:0-8587 GCA_040381655.1 Deltaproteobacteria bacterium | reverse complement strand
GTAAGCAACGGGATCGATATTTGAAAGTTTCAACTCCGCTTTTTGTCGGCCACCTTGAATGTAGCTTCGCTCGCCTTCAGCCCAAGGTGCCAGCGTTTTGACGTAGGCGACCAGGTCATCGCGGGATGTGAAGTTTTTTTGTAGTTTTTGCATACTTGCCAGATTCATCGGGAGACTTAGTCGCGCGCTGTGTATACACGAAAGCGGCCTGTCTTTGAGCTAATAGAGACTTTTAGTTCAATAGGACGACAGCAAACTTGGCAGTCTTCAATATACTGCTGGCTGCCTCCAGAGATATCCACAAAGGTGGTGAACGTTTCTCCGCAGAAAGGGCAGCTAATTTCGGTTGGTTCTTCCATTGATTTATTCCATTCTTATCGTGGCTAAGGCATTCTATCTTAGCGAGCTCCTTGAGGTTTGGCCATAGGAGTTCCGTGTAGGGAGTGACCGAATTTGAAAGAAAAACTTGTCGTAATCGTCGGAGCCACGGGTGACCTAGGCGGAAGAATAGTCAGGGAGCTTTGTAAATTAAAAGCGCCTGTGAAAGCCCTTGTGCGGCGAGGGACGCCTCATACGAAGGTCAAGGTACTTAAAGACCTTGGGTGCGACGTCGCCGAGGTAGACTTTAGTGATCACAATTATTTAGTCGAAGTCATGAAGGGCGCCACAGTAGTCCTATCAACGGTCGCAGGTCTTAGGGATGTCATGATCGATTTGCAGACGCGGCTTTTGAATGCAGCTGTCGAAGCCAAAGTGCCCAGGTTTATCCCTTCTGACTTCTCGATTGATTTCACGAAAATTCCTGAAGGCGCGAATCGCAATTTAAACCTCAGACTCGAGTTTTTAAGAGTTGCTGAAAAAGCTGACATTAAACTGACGTCTATTCTTAACGGCGGGTTCATGGACATGCTGACTGGAGTGGCGCCATTCATTCTGTTTAAGCTGGACCGAGTCTTGTGTTGGGGGAGTCCAGATCAGATGATGGATTGGACGACGATTGATGATACGGCCAAGTTTACGGCTATGGCTGCACTTGATGAAGAAACTCCAAGATTTTTAAAAATCGCCGGTGATGAGATTAGCGCTAATAGTCTGGCTCGTGACATGACAGAGTTAACTGGCAGACCGCATAAAGTCCTAAAACCGGGCGGTCTTGGGATGTTTAACGTACTCATAAAAGTGACGAAGTTCTTTGTGCCGGGTGTAAACGAGCTATACCCTCCCTGGCAAGGCATGCAGTATATGTACAACATGTATAGTGGGATCACGAAATTTGAAAAACTTGATAACGATCGCTACCAGATGAATTGGACTAGGGCGCGCGATGTGCTATCAAAGCACTTAAAAGGCTAGTCTTTCGAGCGTCAACTAAAAGCTCAGGGCTTTATTATCGTCTTGCCAGCACTCGCTGGTCCCAGTCCAGATTTAGCAAGCTCTGGGAAACTGGGTAGCGGAATTTGGCGAGATATGGAGCTGGATAGATCACCTTTTAGGTTTTGCTTGGCGCGCCACACAAATAAAAATTGCGAGAGGAATGATTTCTTGGAGAGAAATGTTCCGAGCCAAAAACCTTCCACTTTCAGATCTTTGAAAATAAAGGCTCCGGGATCTACGGCTACGGCCTCCTTGGCGAGAGCGCCGTAAACGGCGATGGTGCTATGACTCGGCATGCCTTCGGCAAGTTGTCCTGTCAGAGGGCCGCCAACGGCGTCAACCGCGTAGGTGGCGCTTAGTGATGTGGACAGATCTCGTAATTTTTGAACGAAGTCTTTATACGTCGTTACGAGGACGTGCTTGGCACCAAGTTCTGTCAGGACAGGGGTTAATTCTTTGCGGTGAACGCAGTGAATGACAGTGAGATCGTGACGTTTGGCGAGTCTGGCAATCATGCGGCCCAGTTGACTGGCGGCAGCCGTTTGAATCATGGCTTTGTGTTGACCTCTAATGAGAGGCTCAATTAGGCCCATGGCGCTCAAAGGGTTCACAAAAGACATAGCCGCTTGCTCTGGTGGTAATACTTTGGGATCAAACGGCATTGCTTCTATTGCGCGAACCTTGACATACTCAGCCCAAAACCCGTCACCGCGCTGGGTGGCTGAGGCGACCCACTTGCCCATGAGCCTCTTAGCCATAAATGACTTTCCCGTAGCAACGACCGTGCCTGCGCCCTCGAATCCTGGCGTCATGGGGAGGCGAACGGGAATTTTGTAGAGGCCTTCACAGAATAGATCATCAGATGGGTTAATCGGAGATGCGGCTACCTTAATAAGAATTTCGTCTTGCTCAAGTGAGGGTAGGGGAAGGTCTTCTACTTTGAGGCTTTTAAGACCGTTATATGCGTTTAGCCGAAGGGCTTTCATGGTTTTAGGAAGTGCCACTTTCTAGTCTCCAAGAGCTTTAAGTCAACAGATCGTCTCTGGGTGATGTTCTACCTGATTTTAACCTTAAATTTCACTTCAAAATCTCACTTCGAGGTTGCGGAGGCCCTGGGCTTATAAGTGCTGAGATTTTATTGACTGCCCTGAGGCAATTGGATAGCTTCCGGAAGTTTTCTTTCCCTGGGAGGTTTGTATGTTTTCTAGGTTTCTTGTTCTCGCTATCGTAGCGACGTTTAATTTAACAGGATTTGCGGATGACCTTCCCCCCGACCGCGACAGTAGTATCCAGGCTTTTGAAACGTTTAAGCAAAGATTGTCGGCTAGATTTAATCTTCCGCAGCAAGATGCGAGCTTACCGTCCACGGTCATTCCATCTACCGAGTGCCGCATCGAAATCAAAGACGTCAGTCAATACGGTGACCGAATGATGATTGAGATTAGCCGAGACGGTGGTGTGTGGAGCATGTCGGTTGTCAAGGGCGAGCCAGCTGTATTTACTGACCGCGGTGATGGATTTTCACTTAAAACGTTCTCACAAGATTGTGAGCAGATGGGCTGTGACGGTGATTGGTATGTCAGTCGCGCCTTATTCATAGGCACGAATTTTTTAAAGGCACATCAGAAAGAGCCGTACTCTCGAAAGCCCTCTACGTTTTCTTGCGCGCTCTAATGGTTTCTCAAGACTAATAGCTTCTTAGAACAATTGGCGTGGCTCGCCAGCTATGCAACCCGAAAGGACCAATTTAGTGGGGCTATTCGGCTTAGAATGTGTTTTTTATTGATCTGTCCGTTGGTTTGGCTTGGGCTGGAAAGTCGGCATCGGAGTGTAGCGCAGTTGGTAGCGCGCGTCGTTCGGGACGACGAGGTCGAAGGTTCGACTCCTTTCACCCCGACCATTTTTTAGAGCCGATAGCCACTCCCCGAATTGGCAGCTCGATACCCATCAACTTGTTTAGATTTATGCTGTTTAAATCGAGCTAGAACTCCGGGTTCAACTTATCATAAATACTAGCGAAACTATGGTGTCATTTTGTTCTTTTAGGTTCGTTCGATGAATTTCCGATACCAAATTCAACGCGTAGCTTTAACCTAGTGGGGACCTTTAATGGCTGTGAGGAATCTTGTTGCTTACTTAGCGGTGCTAACCCTGCCGGGGTGTGGCATCGACCTGGAAAAGCCTAAGGCGCGCCATACTAATAATCAGGCTGAAGCGAATCCGGAGCCACCCCAGGAAAAAGTCGAACCTGCTCCTGTGTCAGAAAATCTGATTCATCCAAAGTTGCTATTTCATGGCGGCGGAGGGATGTCCACGTCCGCGATGATAGATATGACATCTGCGGCGGCTGTTTTAAAAAAACTTGGTGTGCCGGGGGAGCATATCCACTTAATTAAATATCCTCACACAAAAAACATTAAAGATATAAATGCTGCGGTGGATACGCAGCTAAAAACTATTTTTGCGAAATATCCGGCGAATACGAGGTTTGATAGTATTGGCCATTCGCTTGGGCTATTGGCGTCCTTCATAAGCCTCTCGGAGCTTGGCCATCTTCCCAAAATCAGATCCATCATTGGCGTGACTGGGGTTCTCATGAGGCAAGATGTCAAAGCGTTACCCATGGGGTGTACGAAAGGCAGTACGACAGATCTTTGCGGTGACATTTTTGATAAGGTGCTTGGAACTTCTAATTCCCCCTACATTCTTGAATTACTAAGTAAGAACGCTACTGAATTAAAACGCATCAATAAATGCTCGATCTGGACAAGCCAGGACGGAGTCTTATCTCCACCTAATGCAGGTGTCTTTCCAGATGGTAAAAGTGTGGAGATGCCAAAATCTTGGTGCACTGCAACTTCAGGCATCTTCGGAAACCTGAACCCCTGCCACCTCAAGGCAAAATCAGCGACTCCTGTCTATGAAGCCATGAAGACTCAGTGCTTTGGTGGTGATTTTAAGTAAGTTTAGTCATCATCTTTGTATTTCTTTCGAGCAAATTTCAATGAGCTCGAGGTCGTCTTTTTGAAAGTTTGTAAACGTAATTTCGATATGTGACAATAGACCTATCATCGCACAATCATGCCGAAAGGATTAGGTCTAATGGGTAGCACTGAGGAAACCTTAAAAGATATTGTCGCTAGGCTTGAACGTATCGAAAGTCGGTTGGGTCTAACTCGGGCCGAGGACGCGCTCGTTTTGGCAAACGACGTTGAAACGGCAAAAATAGAGCATGAAAATAACCCCTTTATGACAACGGTCTCATCCGACACGGGGGACGTTTTCCCGGAAGAGGGCTCTGCATCGGCTCCCGCGTCTTTTGAGGTGCCAAGTGTAGCAAGAGTTCTCGGGATAGGCGGGTCTCTCGCACTGGTGAGTGCGGGCGTTTACATCATAAAGCTATGCATTGATAGCGGCTGGCTCACGCCTGAAAGACAAGTCATTCTGGTCGCGCTTGCTGGTCTCGCACTGTTGTTTTCTAGTTTTTTCTTTCCTAAGATTGATCAAAAGTACGCGACGTCCATGTCAGTATGTGGGCTTACGTTAAACTACTTAGCTATTGGTGGGGCTGCCGATTATTACCATCTGATTGGTCATGGTATGGCGATGGCCTTGATCATGGGTGTCACGGTGCTTGGGCTGTACGTGAGCCAAGCCATGCAGTCAGTGATGTTGTCTTATGTCGCCACGTTAGCGATATATACCGCGCCATTTTCTCTTCAGAAGGCCTTCTCATCAGACCTAAACCTGGCGCTGTTTTGTCTACTGTGGGGTGTGATTTTCTGTTTGCAAGCGAGCATGCTTAAAAGACGCAGCGTTTACTTAGCTGCTCTTTATCTGGGATTATGGAACTTTCACATGAGTCGAGAGGGGGCTCCTCACGGTACCGTTGTGTTTTTCCAGTTTGCTCAGCTCATTATTTTTGGTCTTGGCATGCTTGGGTTCTCGTTTAGGCATAAAACTGCTATGACGAGAGGTGAAACGTATGCGCATTTGCCGGCGCTCGTGCTCTATTATATCCTGCAGGCAGACGTGGCTCGATCTATTCGTCCTGGCTATGAATTTTTACTTCCAGCACTCTCAATTGTGGTTGTTTTTTTGTTTTTCCGTTTGGCAGAGCGTCTGCTTAAAGGCCAGTCCGAGGCTGGAGCGCTGATGGTATCAACGCTCGCGGGCATATTGCTTCTTCATGCGTATAATGCAGCTCCTGGCATAACTGATCAAATCCAGTGCTATCTAGGACTCTGTATTTTACCAATCCTGGCCTTGGCGCACTCGGCTCAGTTTCCTTTTAAAAAGTTCTGGCCACTTCCAGTAGCCCTTGGGATTATTGCCTTGAATGCTGCACCTTTTGCGCTGATCTCAGAGCAGGTCCCTTCCTGGGTGTCCCTTGTGTTCGCGGCTGAGATCTACGCAGCTTTTGTTGCCTTGCGGCAAGTGCCACAGAGGCAATCAGCGATGCTTCTCGTGCTATATATCGGCCACATTTACTCAATGATTGCGCTTTATAAAGCAATTAATCATGAGATCAAGACGTCGGTGGTCTGGGGGTTACTGGCGGTAGGTTGGTTTATTTATGCGAAGTTTATTAAGTCGCCAAAAGTGGCTCAAGCAGCGTTGATCTTATACTCCGCTGCGGGTTTCAAGCTCCTCGTCCTTGATTTAGGCGATTCAGAGCCAGTTGTTAAGATCTTTGCATTGATAACAGTCGGCGCGGCATTTTTTCTTGGAGGCTGGATCTATCAGCGTATCGTCCGTGAGCAGACCGCGAAAACTGACGTCGTAGGCTGAGAGTTATATCACGCCTTCATGTGACTCAGGCATGGCCATTGGTGTGCTGCTTCAAGCTCAAAAGCGAGTTCCAAAAGACGGCGATCCTCGCCTAAAGCCGCAGAAAGTTGCAGTCCCATAGGTTCCCCTCGAGATGATTTTCCGAGGGGAAGTGATATCGCAGGATTTCCGACCGCGTTCGCTAGTGGCGTGTATCCAACGTATTCTTTTAGCCTTCTAAAAAGCTCCTCAAACGGAACAGCCGGACTTAGGTGTCCGATCTCTGGTGTTGGTCGAGCTAATACAGGCGACAAAACGACATCATAGTCCCATTGTTGAGATTTTTTGGAGTTAAGAGCGCGTCTCAGATGCATCATAGATCCGATCGCTTTAAACCAATTATCTTTGAAGTTCTTTGAGAGCCCTCTGGTTAGTCCATCGAGCCTTGAGGCGTCAAAATCCGTTCCAAAAACAGATCCACCGAATTTTTCTACCGTGAATGCAAGGAAACTCCAATACAAACTGAAATCAGTCGCAAATCGCTCATCACCTTGAAATTTGGTTTCTTCCACGTGATGGCCTAACGAGGAAAGAGATTTGGCGGTCGTCTCGACTGCGCGTCGAGTCTCCTCGCAGGCTTTTGTTAGTAGTGAATCGTAAAGAAAACCAATTCTAAGGCGGGTTTTCGCTGGGCCTTCGACTCGGCCAATGGGTTTTAAATGATCTGGCTTGAAGTAGCGCTCTGCCTCGTAGAAGAAGTTTGCGGTATCCCGGACGGAACGAGTGACCACACCGTCAGAGATAATATCGATGGGGAGTGCTTTTGCCTTAGCTTGTCTGGCAAGGCGACCGCGCGATGGTTTTAGTCCGACGACTCCGCATAGTGCAGCCGGTATTCGAATCGAGCCGCCACCGTCATTGGCGTGAGCTATCGGTACAACGCCAGACGCAACCAAGGCCGCTGACCCGCCGGAGCTCCCGCCAGCGGATAGATCAAGATTCCAAGGATTTCGTGTAGCTGGGGTTCCGTCATCAAATTCTGTTGTGCAGCCGAAACCAAAGGCAGGCGTTGTGGATTTGCCGATAAAGTGAAGCCCACAAGCATGAAGTTGATTGACCAGTTCGTCAGTTACCGCAACAGGCTTGCTAGACATCGCCGCTGATCCGAAGCGGGTGGGTAGGCCATCAAGATTCATGTTGTCTTTTAAAAATGCCGGCACATTTAAAAGTGAGTCTTTTCTTAATGGTCGCCTGGCTCTCGATTTTGCACGGTCGTAGTCAGATATGACAATCGCATTTAAGACATCCGCTGATTTTATCGCACGTTCGACGGACGCGTCGATAGCTTCATCTAGTGAGATCTCGCCACGGCGGATCAAATCCGTTATTCCAGTTGCATCGAGCGTCCCGATAGAGTCATTTGTGAACGTGGAAAAACGATTGGTCATGGGCGTCTCTCACTTGTGGAAATATCGATATAAAGTAGTGGTAATTTACCAAAATCAATCGGATTTCGATTGGGTCTAGTGTACCTTATTTGCTTTTTGCATGCTAAAATCTAGCGTACTAAATGACAGCGTAAAATATAAGCCACGTGATTCTGGTTGGGCAACGAAGTAGTTGATGAGAACCGGTAAGTAACTGTTCGGGTGAGCAGCAGATCATGATTTTTTCTATTAGAATTTTAATTTTTTCTATCGCTATAGTATTTGTGGCTTGTAAGCTGAGCCACGTGTCCTCGGTTACAGAGAAAAAAGATAATTCCCAGATCGGATCGAAACTTTTTTTGTGCAAGGAGAAGTCTGAATATGGGTGCATTGATCACCATTCCTTGCCGCCAGAATTGCTTAAGCCAAAGGATGCGGAATTAAAGCTGAGTGAGACTGGCGTTACAAATTTAGCGTCGTCGGCATTTTATCCGCGGCCTGAGTGGTATGAGCGGTGCTCTAAGGAGATCAATCGGCGAATTGTTGGCAAGGATCCAGCTCTAGTTAAGCCGTGGCGTGATGCGGAAAAGAATTTAGTTACCAGTTGGGCGAGTGGTTTAAATTTGACGGCTGTGACACACATCCGATTCGGGCCGAGGGGCGTGGCCATTACTCCGCGGCACGTGCTTTATATTAAGCATTATGGTTACCACCCACGCGTTGGAGATAGCGTTCGCTTTTTGACGATGGATAATCGCTTAATTGAGCGCAAAGTAAGCGCCACCAAATACGTCAAAACTGACGATCCAAGTGATTTCACGATTGATATTACCGTTATTAGGCTCGACGCTGACTTGCCAGGTAGTATAGCTCCAATGAAATTGGTGAGGCCTGATGATGCGGCCTTTGGTGACCTGCCAGTTACAAGCTGTCCAGTTCTAAGAATAGATCAAGAAGCCAAGGCCTTGGTTGTTCTTGCAGCGCCGGGCACACTCGCTGAACGGGACGCAAGATTT
>JBEIGW010000119.1:0-8692 GCA_040381655.1 Deltaproteobacteria bacterium | reverse complement strand
TTTCAGTCAGAATCTTGACGCAGCTGTTCGGTACCTAGAAAGTGTCAATTTCACGGAGCCGGTATTTGTTTTTGTAATCATGACCATGGCTGCCACAAAACCCGTCATGCATTTTTGTGAAACAAGCGTAGGATCTCTTGCTCGCGTTGTGCCACGGTCTATGCAAAGTTCGGCATTTTTAGTCTTATCTCTGACGCTTGCGCCCCTTCTTGGCTCTTTTATCACAGAACCTGCGGCCATGGTGGTGGCAGCGCTTTTACTTAAGCCACTTATTTTCACTCGCCAGGCGAGTTCTTTTTTACGTTACAGCACACTCGCAGTCCTACTAGTCAATATCAGCATCGGCGGCACATTGACACACTTTGCAGCTCCGCCCGTCATCATGGTTGCACAAAAATGGAATTGGGATTTCTGGTTTATGCTGGAAAACTTCGGATGGAAAAGTGCCATCGCAGTCTGTGTCAACACACTCGGTCTCTACATTCTCAACATGTCAGAGATTCGCTCAAAGACGATTCCCCAGGGCCACGACCACGTTCGTATTCCTTTTTGGATGGTCTTTAGTCATGTCTTATTTATTGCCCTGGTCGTCAAATACCACTCGAGTATGGCTTTCTTCGTTCCGCTATTTTTACTTTTTCTTGGCTGGACAGACGTTACACGCGAATACCAGGAACCTCTCAAGCTTCGAGAGGGTCTACTGGTCGGATTTTTCTTAGGCGGGCTTGTGACCTTGGGACAGCTGCAACGCTGGTGGATTGAGCCTATCGTCAGCTCACTTGGTCCCTTACACCTTTACCTTGGCGCTACGGCTTTGACCGCCATAACTGACAACGCTGCCTTGACTTACTTGGGCACACTTGTACCAGGACTCAGCGATGTATCTCGGTATGTTTTAGTCGCAGGAGCGGTCGCTGGCGGCGGCTTAACCGTTATAGCCAATGCCCCAAACCCTATTGCGCTGGGCCTTTTAAAGGATGCTTTTCATGAGAAAACTGTACATCCATTCAGACTTCTATTAGCTGCAATTATCCCAACGGTTGTCGCCTGCCTGGCTTACTGGTACCTTTAGACGTAAACAACTATAACTAGGTTTGATCCATGAATTTAAAAGGTAAGAAAGCTCTAGTTTGTGCTGCTAGCAAAGGTCTTGGGTTTGCAACCGCAAGTAAACTCCATGCAGCGGGCTGTGACATTTTGATTTGCGCTCGTAATACCCTTGAACTTGAGGCCGCTGCAAAACAAATTGTGCAAACTCATCCCGATCACAACCCGCCAAAGTTCCTGACAATTGATTTATCGAAACCAGAGAATATCGCCTCTTTTGCTAGAGATGCCGATGCGGCACTAGGCGGCATAGATATCCTAGTCAATAATGTCGGAGGACCGCCTCCATCATCTGCAGTGGCCACCTGCCAGGAAGACTGGCAAAACGGCTTTAACCAGATCTTTCTTAGCTCTGTGCTCCTAACTCAAGCGATTATCCCAGGTATGAAAGCCCGGCGTTTCGGCCGCATCATTACGATCACGTCGTTGTCGGTCGTTGAACCTATTGATCATTTGGTTGTGTCTACGGCCATGAGAACTGCCGTCACGGCCTACATGAAAACGCTCAGCAAGGAGGTCGCACCTTTTGGAATCACCGCGAACACGGTCCTTCCAGGAGTGATTCAAACTGACCGCATCATGAACCTGCGCAAAGCAAAAGCCACGCGAGATGGTACGACCCTCGAGGCAGAGATTGATAAAACCATTAAAGCCATTCCAGCCGGAAGACTTGGTAAACCAGAAGAGCTCGCTGAGCTTGTTGGATTTCTCGCTAGTGAGCATGCCAGTTATATTACCGGCGCCAATATTCCAGTGGATGGCGGCATGCGACATTCTTGGGTCTAATCAGGCACCCACCATGACGGCAGCACCTGTCCCGTAAATTGCACCGTAGGCTTTTGTTATGAGTCGACGGCCTGGACGACATGCGCCGGCACCCTCCAGGAACGCCAGTGCTTTTAGACCCATGTCAGCTTTTGTGCTGCGGATGTAGTCGTCACGCATAGATGCCACATTCTGCCAAAGACCCTCATTCATAGATGCCAGCAGTTTTTGATTCCATTGATCGTCTTTCTGGTCTCGAATCCCGTCCGACTTATAATCGATGACTTCTGTGAAATATCGGCCTGACAGTCCAGATACCGCAACGATGGCTGTTTTGCCATCGAGCTTCATAGCTGCATTAGCCGCGAGCTCTCCAATCTTCACAGTCTCCGCGTAATCAGAATAGACACAGCAACTATACATAGCCGTTTTTATGCCAGAACTGTTTAACAACGCATTTGCCACAATAGTACCTGTATCAATCGGAAAGCCCTCGTAATCCACAGTCCGCACTTGAAAGCCGGCCTGGCGGGAGTTTACGATCAAATTCTCCACAAGTGCTGAATCAATCTCAAAGTCAAAATTCAAAGAGGCGATATCATACCAATTTTCATCAACATGGAGTCCGCTAACTCTGGATCTAGCTTGGACGGATTGACCCAGAACTGAAAGCCATTGGGTTGAGTAAAAAAGAATACGCGAAACACCTTGCCGCTTAAACTCACTGCCAAGATCACGGCACGCCTGAGCCAGTTTTCTGTAGCCGTCATTGAGATCTGGCCTCAATAAATGCGGTAATCCCGGAACCCACGCATAAATAATTTTGTCGTTCGGCATCATGATGTCGCCTCTAGATCCCACTCCATCACAGCGTTGCCCGTTCCGATGACAGATCCATAGCCATGAAACTGCGCGCCCGTCTTAGGCATCCCCATAGCCGATAGCATCCAGGTGAGACTTCCTGCTTTGACTTCAGCAAAGGTTTCTTTCATGTAGCGCGGCAAGCAATCAAAATAACTTTTCAAATCCCCCTCACGTAGCATGTCGATGACTTTCATATCCCACTCATACTGGCCCTGAGAAAAAATGTGCTCTCGCGACATATCTTCTGGGAGATCCGGATTAGGCTCTTTAGAAAAATGAAGATGAGACAGCGTGTTGCTTGCTGCGAGAACAGCCCGTCGCCCAGTTTTCTCAATGGCTCGGCGCGTAGCTTCCCCAAGTCTCAGCATCTGATCCTGGGCAATATCGTCGTCATAAAAGTAGGGACTATTATTGGCTGATATTCCTACAACCGGAATATCCCAATCAGGATTCATCATATGAAGGGTCACGATCGTTCCATAATCGACTCTAAAATCTGGCTTCTCCATCTTAAGCATAGTGAGACCACTAGCTCGGCCCTCGTCATAAATAGCCTGCGACAACTCACAATCTACTGACAGATCGAATTCATAACGAAATAGATGTGGGAAAATAGGATCCACTGAAAGGCCCTTAAGCCGCGGAACGCACAGGACATGATGGCCAACGACTGTTTGCCAATGGGGCGAATGAACAATTATGACGTCGGGCTTTTTTTGTTTTAGACTTGTACGGCATGCCTGATACGCATGTCTCAAAGTTTCCCAGCCGCCGCGAGATTTCGGGGCATTTTGCTTTGGATTTTCTGCATAGACCAAGTGAGGTGGGTGGGGCGCCAGCCATCCACTGAGTATTTTTCCCGTAATCACTTCTTGCATGGTGAAAGCACCTCTTCTGCCAGTTTCTCATCAGGTCAGAAGGGAGTATAGACAGTCTCTTGAGCTTCGGTAAAGTCTATACTTATGGGTGTTAAGCCTACTTACACAGAGTCGGAGTAGACACCGAGCTCACCCCTTGGCTAATGCTCGTAAATCCAGCGCAAAGACTGGCTTTATTGTCAGAGCAGCCTGCCGTCGCTGCGGTTGGACATGCCTGTTCAATTTTTTGCGCCAATGACGCAGCGTACGCCTGGTTAATCTGACCAGACAATGCTTGCGTCTGCTTTGTTGTCGAATTACCGGTACCGGGAATATTTGCAGCTGTTTTTTGAAGATTGGTAAGTTGCGTCGTAATGACAGATGTCACCGACGAGGGGACCCCGGCCGCTTCGAACGATTGGCTGACCATAATCAAGCCGTTTAAAGCCAACGCGATTTGCGATTTCGAGTTACTGGTATCAAAAACTTTACCGATCACATTCGCAAAATCCGCGGCCGCTAATGCGAGGTTTGCGACGCCTTGCACGGAACCTGTGTTAACGCTAGACATCTTGGTTGAGATTGTCTGAATTCCAGTACGCGTCTCCCCTGAACTGACGCCGTCTATTAAAACACCTTGCTGGAATACTAAAGCTTCCACTAGGTGCAAAAGTGCAAACGATATGTGTGCCTTGGGACTACTAAAAGAGGTCTTAGTGCGATCTGGACAAATGCTGGCGCTCTTATGTCTTTCATCAATTGAGGACGCTAGCACCTTGGTCCGGTCCACAAACGGACACAGTGCGCGAATACCCTTATCAAGCGCGCCCAAGACCCCAACTTTGGATCTGAGGTCATCATTGACCTCATTTGGAATATAAACGGATGGAACTCCGATCGCCTTCAGCCCGTTGTAAGACGTTACTGTTGAACCGAGCGCGTCTTTATCTGCATCACTCAGGCTGAGTAGCAAACAACTCATTTCAGTTAAGACACTGCTCGCGCTTTGCGCAGTACCAGATGAACTCTTACATTTACTTGTCGAGGAGCCGCTGGACGTTGAACTCGACGACAACGTCGATAGTTTACCTACAAGCTGAAAAATGTCGATGCCTGCTTGGCTAAGATGAATGTTACCCAACAACACTCCTGCATCGCCGTTGTTTTCGGCTCGTCCATACGCCTTATTTGCAAGCTCCTCAGCACGAGAAAAATCGCCGTCGTCATAGGCAAACTGAGCTCTTTGTAGGAGACTTGAGTAGGATTCGTCTTCCATGCCAAATAGCTTATTGACGTTTGCACTACCGCATGAATTCAGGCAACCACAGGATAAAAGTAGCACTAGTCCAATTTGACGCATTCTCGCTTCTCCTCAGCTCTTCTTTCAGTCAGCGTAGTAAATAATCTTCTCATCATCATCGGTAACATGGTACTTATCCCGCAAAACCTTGCGCGCATAGGACTTGCTCTCTTTTATCCGTAGTATTTCTTGGGACAAGCCCGCGTTCTCCGCCTCAATCTCCGCGACTCGTTCTTGGAGTATATGCTTTGACTTCGTCAATGAGAAATATCGAGCAATCGATGTTTCTCCGCGAAATACGCCGATGCATATAACCACGGTTGCAAAACCGTATAAAAAGCTGGCTCCGCGATCTAGCAGAAAGCTAGCTACGCTGGTCCTTTTGGTTTGTCTGCGATTGACCACCAAATTCCCCGTCGAATGGATCTTTAACGCCGATATTTCAGATGCTTCAATTATAGCACCAGGATGCGATCAAGTCGTCAGAGTCTGGGCTCCAGGTGGTGTGGCTCAACCCTTCTAAGTCCCACGTCGTTGAACCTAACAAGAATTTTGGTACGACCAAAACTCGATTCCACTTCTTCAACGGTTCCAGCGCCGTAGGTCGGATGCGCGACCTTCATGCCTCGTTTAATGGGGCTTTGGTTACTTGACGAAAATTCGTCACTTTCGGTTGAGTAATCATAATATTGGGTATCACTGTCCTCATGACTGTCCCCACCACCCCAATCGATAGGCGCCTCGGCCCCTCCTGGGGGCGTCAAAATATTGACGTACTTGGGTGGTAACTCCTTTAAAAACCGCGAAACATCATTAGCCTGCGTCTGCCCCCATGTCCGACGCATATATGCCGCTGACAAAGATAGCTTCTTCTTTGCTCGAGTCATTCCGACGTAAAATAGCCGTCTCTCCTCCTCGAGCTCAAGCTTGTCATCACAGCTATTGAAGTGCGGCAAAAGCCCATCTTCAAGCCCAATTAAATACACTCGCTCATACTCAAGCCCCTTTGCCATGTGAAGAGTCATGAGACTCACTCCACCAGCATCACCTTCGACATCACTGGCCAGCATGATGGACTGCAGCCAGTCACTGAGCGTGGCTCCTGGCGTTTCCTCGACATACTCGGCTATAGCACTGGCAAGCTCCATCACGTTATCTTGCTTATCATCACTTTGATCCGGATATTTTTTCGCCAAATAAGCAAAATAATTGATCCGATCAATCAAAGCCTCCCGAACCTCCGGTAAAGGCTGTAGGTCTAAAATTTTCTTGAGGTCATCAATTAGACTGACAAAAGTTTCTAACTTGGACGATAGTCGCGGCACGCCCTCCCTAGACAGCTCGCGTGCCGCTTCGAAAGCCGAAATACCTTTATCGCGACCTCGGCTCGTGATGGCGACCTCGGCCGAATCACCCAGACCCCTGGCAGGAGTATTCATCGCGCGCATAAAGCTCACGTCGTCCCGAGGGTTCACGATGAGTTTGATATAGGCGAGCACATCTTTGACCTCGACACGGTCATAAAATCGTACGTTACCGTAGATCTGATAAGGTATTTTTTCTTTTCTTAAGGCGTCCTCGACGACACGGCTTTGGCTATTTGTACGGTAAAAAACGGCCACATCATCATAATCAAAAACGGCGCGCTCTGACTTAATCGTGTCGGCTAGCCACCACGCCTCAAATTCACCATCAGTTTCATATCTGAAATCAATCAGATCACCCGGTGGATTATCGGTTCGAAGGGTCTTTTCCGCGCGCTTTTTATTATGAGATACCACCGCAGCAGCTGCATTTACAATATTTGAAGAGCACCGGTAGTTTTGTTCTAGCTTACAGACTTTCACTTTTGGATACATTTTCTCGAAGTCAATAATGTTCGCAGGCACCGCACCTCGCCAACTGTAAATGGACTGGTCGTCATCACCCACAACAAACAAGTTGCGATGACTGGCCGCGAGAAGCTGTAAAAGCTCAATTTGAGGCTTATTTGTGTCTTGATACTCATCAACCAAAATATACCGGTAGCGACTTTGCATGAGAGCTCGCACGCGCTCGTTGGTTCTCAGTAAAAGCACCATATTCATGATCAGATCACCAAAGTCCATAGCGTTTGCAAGCGCCAGCGTCTCCTGATAGGCGGCGTACACATCAACCCCACCAGTTGGCATAAATTCCTTAAATGCCACCCTTTGCGTGTCTCTGTCTTGAGGAAACAGCCCAAGAGTTTTAGCGTGATTAATCCCGTGTCGATACTCTGCAACCGTTACTTCTTTATCAAGTCTGAGGTTGCCTCGTTGCATGATTTTTTTGATCACTGAATTTTGATCGGCATCATCGTAAATCGTGAAGTCAGACGTAAACCCAAGCTCTGGCGCAAACTCCCGAAGCCACCTCGCACAGGCGGAATGGAAGGTTGAGATGAGTGCTTTATCTGCAACCGAACATAGGCCGAGCACGCGATCTCGCATTTCCCGAGCTGCTTTGTTTGTGAATGTTAAAGCCAAAATCTGCCAAGGCGACACGCCCTGTTCAATTAACCAAGCTATGCGCATGGTAATGATTCGGGTTTTCCCGCTACCGGCTCCTGCAAACACAACGGCCGGACCATCGCGGTGTAAAGCTGCATCGCGCTGGGCTTGATTCAGGTTGTCGAGGAGATTAAAGCTCAATGGAATTACCTGCGCCCCAGCCCCGCGGCCTGGATTAATTCAAAAATAGACGGCGTAACACATTCTAAAATCATTCAACGGTCACCGATTTGGCGAGATTTCGCGGCTGGTCCACGTCTGTGCCGCGTTTAACTGCAATATAATATGATAAAAGCTGCAAAGGGATGACAGACAAAATCGACTGCAAAGCAGCGTCTTTGACCTGCGGGCAAGGAATGTATTCCAAGGACAGGCCTCGAAGACGCTCGTCTTGAATGTCGCCAACTCCGATAATCTGACCCTCGCGAGCCCGGACCTCTTCAACATTTGAAATCATTTTTTCGTAATGAATATCGTGAGGCACAACCGCCAAAACTGGCATATGGCGGTCAATCAGGGCGATCGGACCATGCTTTAGCTCACCGCCGGCATAACCCTCGGCGTGAATGTAAGAGATCTCCTTTAATTTTAGAGCACCCTCAAGCGCCACCATGTAGCTAGGGCCTCGCCCGATAAAGATAAAATTGGATGCTTCGTAAAATTTGGAGGCGACTTCTTCGATCAGCCCGGCGGCGTTCACAGCGCGATCAACGGCACTAGGTAAGGCCTTCAAAGAATCCAATGCCGCCTCATATGCCGCGCCAGTCACTCGACCAAACTTACTGCCCACCGCCAAGCCAAACAAGTAATGACATAAAACCATGCTTGTAAAAGCTTTGGTGGACGCTACACCAACTTCCGGTCCGGCCTCCATGTAAAGGGTCGATTGAGCTGCCCGCGGGATACTGGAAAACCGGACGTTGCAAACGGCATAAGTCTGACAACCCATTTTCGTTGCGTGCTTTATGCAAGCCAAGGTGTCTGCCGTCTCTCCAGACTGGGTCACTGCTATGACCAACGTTGACGCATCAAGATAGGGGTTGCGATAGCGAAATTCACTGGCCAACTCCACCGAAACCGGCACACCCATGAATTGTTCAACGGAGTACTTGGCGATAAGAGCCGAATAGTAAGCCGTACCGCATGCGACATAAACAATACTTTTAACCCGATCAAAATCAACGCCATCAAGTCCAAGTTCTTTAGTGTCAATTTGTCCGGTCTTAGCGTCGACGAGACGACCAATAATGTTTGCAACAACTGCCGGC
>JBEIGW010000118.1:0-8791 GCA_040381655.1 Deltaproteobacteria bacterium | reverse complement strand
CGTCGATGGCTGGCGCGTCTTTTACAGGCCCAGATTTATTTAATTCAGTCGTGGTGGCTAAGCTTGATTGCAGTAGCTGGCTCGCGGCTTGGAGCTGGGACATTTGTAGGTTCACAGCTTCAATTTCCTCCATCTGCTCTTTCTTTTTATCTAAAGCCAGCCTATCGAGCGAGTCGTTTTGTTCTCTAAGGTCCACAGCATTTGGCGCAATCGATGGGAATGCGGGCTTAAATAGTTTTGGTTTTTGCGGCGGGCGCTCGATTGCTGGCGAGGATGGATCTGAAGGGTTCGTTGTTGACTCGGAAGGGGTCTGCTCATCTGCATTCATTACTTTTATATCATGCACAGTTCGTTGAGTGGAGCTCAAATCAGGCACTTTGTTCTTTACAGCCATAGTTTGTTCTTTTTCATTACCGGCCGGTTGGGGTTTTGCTTCATCGTGGCTATTGCTACCAGATTCTAAGCGTTTTACTTTTTTCAGGAATGTTTCCTTGTGGTCAAGGGATAGGGCAGAGGATTGGAGTGCCGCAAGTTCAGCGCGGAACTGATGCAAATCAATGCGGCGATTGTGCTCGATTTCAAGTTTCATACGCGCAATCGTCTCGTTGTTTTCATCCGCCTGTCGCTGGTTGATCGGTAGTAGTGAGAAGTCGGGTCTCATCCCCATAGATTTCATGAGATGGAAGAGAGTTTCCTGTAGGATTTTGTCGTTTGTGAATTTGCGTAAATCCCTTAAGTCGTGGAGTCTCACGATTCTAGCCTCATTTAATGTTTTGATATCGAAGTCGTTTTTTACCCAGATTTGATCGACTTTGAGCTTGTGGAAACGCGATTGATCGTGGGCGTGAAGGCGTTGGGTTTCCGCCTGATGTTGAATGGCTAATTTTGTCTTTGACCCGCTCAAAATACCGAGATCCTCGCGATGCTTAAGGATTTTTAAAAAATGAAATTTATCCACTAACGATTTGACAAATATCTCTAAGATGTCGCGTTTGTGAGCTCGTGATTGCCTGACGATTTTGTCGATCCACTCTCGCCACTCCATGTGGGCGCGTGTGATTTGTTCTTGTCTTGCGCTACGCTGCTCTTTGGCTGCGGCAAGGTTCATAGCTGTTATGTGGGTTATGTCCGCGTGGGCGACCTCTAGCCGGCGGGCACTTCGACGATTCATCTCATCAATGACGACCGCCTGCCTGTAAACCTCCCTTAGCCATTGCCAATCACTTGATGTCAGTTGGCTCTCTTGCTTCGCTGCTTCTGCCATCACCTTTTGGAGTGTCCCTTGTTGATCAGCGCGTGGCATACGCTGTGAGTCGGCTACGCTTTTGAGACCGATTGTTTTGCGGTCATTTTTTATGCTTTCAAGAGAGACAAACTCCGTTGATCTAATCGGCTCTTTGAGGTCGATGACTGGTTGAGTTGGTTTTAGTTTCATCAAGTACCTTCCTGTACGGAAACCCTAGCGCTTATTCGTAGCCAGGATTTAATCTCAAGGAGGCTATCGACCTAAATAATGGGTCAATTGATGCTTAAGTGAAAAATTTGGTCAAAACATGAAAGAAAATATTAAAAAATCAATAAATACATGTTGTTAATTGGCTAATTATTTAGACCTCGCCAGTCCTTAGCCAGCTTGTAACGGTTCTCCCGGCGCCCGCCTTTGCCTACGATCTGGTATTTGGCCAGCAGCCCGTGTTTGACCAGTCCATTGATGAGACCCTCGGCAAACCCGGCTGCGACAAGCTCGGCGGTCGTGATGTCCCTGCCATGCTTCTGTTTGAAGTCAGCTAACAATTTAGAGACTCGGGCGATGGTAAATTGATCAGTCATACGGGGGAGGTTTTTACAGGAAATCTAAATCATTTCAGCAGAAAAATTCGGTGTCATCGAATGTCTGTAGGGTGTAGAATTTCGGTTCACTTTACGATGGCCCTGTAGGAAGTCTCTGAAATGCCGAACGAAAACAAAGATGCTCGTGCCATGACTCCCGAGGTTTGCCGCCAATGGATATCGGACCGAGTTTTTCCGTTACAGCCTGAATCTTACCGCAATCAGCACCCGAACTACCCAGGTGCAGTCGGCTTAGAAATTGAAATGCTTCCCGTGGTCGCCAAGAATGGTCATGAGCGACCAGACCGGGTGCCGCTCCAGGGCGAGTCAGGTTCTTTGGCGTCGGTATTGCGTGTGATTGCAAGAAATGAGGGTTGGCGAACCGTCGATGATCCGTCCACCAAGCCACCAATGTTGATGGGTTTGCTTTTAGATCACGATGACAATCTCTCCTTTGAGCCCGGAGGGCAGCTAGAGTTTTCGTCAAAACCTTACGCATGCCTAACGGAAGCGATGGCCCGAACAAAGTCTATTCAAGAGATTCTTGATCGAGAGCTAGCTAGGCATGCTGGCATTTCGCTCCTACAGGTTGGGATAAATCCTTGGCACAGCGTGGATGAAATTGGTCTTCAGATGCCAAAGCCCCGTTACCGCGCCATGAACGAATTCTTCTCCAAAATTAGCACTTTTGGGCCGCGCATGATGCGTCAGACTTGTACCGTCCAAGTCAACCTAGATTTCGGTCCCGATGAAACAACTATGGCCAAGCGTTTTCTCGCAAGTATGCTTCTTGCTCCTTTTAGTGGTGCCATTTTCAATTATAGTGCTTTTGAATCTGGGAAAGTTCTTGATGTGACTGGATACCGTCAACGCGTTTGGCGGCACCTTGACCCGTCGCGTACCGATATTCCTAGTCTTTCTTACCTTTCGCAAAAATTGGATAAGCAGGCGTGCGTCGACACATGGTTTGATTTTGTTATGAATGCCCGAGTTGTGTTTGTAACGAAAGATGACTACCGGGTTGTTCATGAACCTGTGACCTGGCGCCAGTGGATGGAGCAAGGTATAGGCGGCAAATATCCTGATCAAAACGATTTTGAGGTTCACCTCAGTCTTCTCTTTCCTGAAGTGAGGGCTAAGGGTTTTTTGGAGCTTCGCAGCGTCGACTGCCAGTCGCGAATTTGGCAATTTACCCCAGCAGCATGGTGGACGGGCTTACTGTATGACTCGAGAACCCTCGACAAAGTACTTGAAACCCTTAATCCCTATATATCCAATATAAATGAACTGTTACGCCTCTCCGAGCGCGGATTAAAGGACCCGAGAATCCATAAGCTTGCCAATAAATTGATCACATTGGCCCAAGACGGTCTCAAACGTCTGCCGAGTTGTTATTTTGGCGACGGGGCGTTAAAAACATTAAGTGTTTTTGCTGATCATTTTGTCAATCGTGGGCGTGTTCCCGCTGACGATCTTATTGAAGAGTTTTGCCGTCGAGGCCGGCTTGATGTTGAGTGTTTTCGAATTTTGGAAAATCGGTGGGGCGAGGTCGTCGCGAAGGCTGATGACCCCGAAGCTTTGCTGTAATAGCCATAAAGTGATTTGGGGCTATTAGGATTGTTTTGAAACGATTTTTAAAGGATGTATCTTCATGTCAGTCACCAATCACCACGTTAAATTTCAAGAGCTGTTAGAAGAAGAGGGGTCTGGTGCTTCCGCATCGGCCTTTTCAAGCGATGAGCTAAGCGGCGAGCAGCTTGATCAGTATATTGCTAACGTGGCGAAAACCGTTCGCGACAACATGAATCATGGCATTGATTCGCTGACGCCATGGTTTTTTAATAACATGCCCACCATCTATTACCAGTCGACTCCCAGTGCAGAGAAGGTACGTCATCTTCAGGCAGTTATGACCAGTGACTTGTTTGAAACGAAGCAAACTATGACCCTTTGGGATCGCGACCGAACCAAGGTGACCTATGTTGGCCCGGGTGGTGATCATCAAGTTTTGAGTGAGGTGGCGTCTCGTTTGAATCAATTCAATCTGAAGATGGGTAGCCTTTACGTCAGTCGCGATGACAAGTTATTTATTGGAAGTTTTAGCCGTGCCGAACACAAGCGCATTGATCGCAATAATCCGCGAATCGTTGAGAAGGTTAGACAAGCAAGGGAGCTGATGCTGCGCGAGTTTCCCGCCGAAACAAAAGACGTCGATCACTACGTGGAAAACCTCGATAACGAGTTTATCATAGGGTCCACGGCCGCCCGCATACAGTTAACTTACAGAATGGTGCGGTACATGAAGTCCCATGAGGGCGCCCACACGTTTTTTGAGCCCGTTTCAGATCGTCCCACAGCACGCCTCACGCTTGGCCTTAAAAATGGCACACCAGGCGAGGCCATGGAGCAGATTTTTAATTTGCTGAACCGCTACGGTGTCACCTTGACTCGGATGTTTGTCATCACGTTTCGGGAGGGCTACGAGAGCCCTATATCAGTCATTCACTTTCACGTGGCTACGACTAGCGGCAGTAAAATAGACGTAGCTGCTGTGCCCATGATTAAACTCAACAAAGCTCTCAGAACTATGGGCTGGGTTGATATGGACGAGTTCTCTGCGTTCATGGCGCCGCAGTATGCATTTTCGATCAATGCGGTCAATCTAATACGGTCATGGGCTACGTGGCTTCACGTGATGCTTGGCAAAGAAAACTCTTATTACTACAGCCAGTACAAGATTCGCACGACGTTCTTTAAGTATCCCGATATCACAAAAGAGCTTGTAAGTTTATTTCGGCAAAAGTTTGACCCAAATGATTCTCAGGTGAGGGAACCCGCTAAGTTAAAAGCGGCATCTGACGCCCTTCGTGCTCGCGTTGAACAAATCAATGACGAGGTTGAACGTAATATTTTTAGTCGCACGGTGTCTTTCATCGACTGCACTGATAAGACAAATTACTTCAGCCAAACCAAGACGGGTCTAGCTTTCAGACTGAATCCCGATGTGCTTGATCGTAAGTATTATCCAGACCGACCTTACTGCATCTTTTTCATTGTAGGTCGTGATTACAGGATGTTCCACACGCGATGGAAGGACATCGCTCGTGGTGGTCTTCGCGTGGTGATGCCGCGAAACCCGACGGACTACGAAGTGGCTCTCGCTGGGCATTACGATGAGGTGTATGGCTTGTCCCATGCGCAGCAGCTTAAGAATAAAGACATTCCGGAAGGCGGAGCTAAGGGCGTTCTCGTGCTCAAGCCGGGTGGAAACCGAATCGCAGCGGTACGAGGCGGTGTCAATGCTCTCCTTGATCTTCTTGTGAGAGAAGATGAATCCCACGAAGCCGGACAAGCCCGCATGGTGTCCTACTACGAAAAAGACGACATCATTTACCTTGGGCCAGATGAGAACATCACCAACGATCTGATCGAATGGATTCCTGCCCAGGCAGCTCGCCGTGGTTATCCTTACGCGGCCGCCTTTATGTCCTCGAAACCGGGAGCTGGTATCAACCATAAAGAATACGGTGTGACGAGTGAAGGCTTAAACGTTTTCGTCGAGAACATGCTGAAGTTTCTTAAAATCGACCCACGTAAGCAAAGGTTTACGGTTAAGATGACCGGTGGTCCAGATGGTGACGTCGCTGGTAATGAACTGAAGATCCTGCACCGAGAGTATGGCGATAACGCCAGGGTTGTTGCCATAGGTGATGGTACCGGTGCTGCATTTGATCCGGATGGTCTAAATTGGTCGGAGCTTCTGAGGCTTTTTAAAGCAGGGCTTGGAATTGCCGAATTTAACAAGTCAGTACTGTCGGGCAAAGCGGCATTCGTCATCAAAGCTGACACTCCTGAAAGCATGAAAATTCGAAATGAGCTTCATGCTACTGCTCAAGCTGATATTTTGATTCCTGGAGGAGGTAGGCCCTACACGGTCAACGATAAGAACTGGGATTTATTCCTCAAAGATGGTCGTCCAAGTGTTCGTGCGGTCGTGGAGGGGGCTAACATTTTCTTTACGGCCGGGGCTCGCAAGAAGTTGCAGGAGCACGGCATTTTGATGATAAAAGATAGCTCTGCCAACAAGACGGGCGTGATCTGTTCGAGTTACGAGATCATCGCATCGCTGACGATTTCTGACAAAGAGTTCCTTGAGATCAAGCCGACCTATGTCAGTCAAGTGATAGACATATTGCGTCAAAAAGCAGACCTTGAGGCCAAGCTTTTATTCAGAGAGTTCATCCGTTCCGGCGGACGAAGGACTTTGGTTGACCTGTCCATGGACGTTAGCCGCGAGATCAATGAAGTCACGGATATTCTTCTTGACGAGCTAACAAAACGCGAAAAAGACGTGGAGCGTGACGAGTTTTTCACGGACTTGGTGCTGACTCATTGTCCGAAGGTATTGGTTGAGAAATACCGCATGAGAATTCTTGAAAGGCTACCACTAGCCCACAAGATAGCGATTCTTTCGGCTTACATGGCATCAAACATTGTCTACCGTGAGGGTCTTGGCTGGCTTGACCGTATTCCGGTGGAGCAGCGTTACGGCGTTTGTCTGTCATACATGAAAAATGACAAGCTTAGGGGCGAACTCATGTCGGCGGTCGATAAGTCGACGTTGCCAAATAAGGACAAGATTTTAGCCATTTTGCAGCGAAGCGCGACGAGGGATCTGACGATCCTCGGGCTTGAAAGAACGTAAGATAGTTGTCGCTATGAATTAGGGTTCCTTGAAGTATTTGCCCATGTGGGTCAGTAGGCCAAGTCCAGCTTTCAGGCGCCAGTCATAGTTGATGTGACTTCTGTTTGCTTCATATCCATGGACTGGGTGAGTGCCTGCAGTGCACGTACCCGCTCCAGTTATAACGTGGAAGTGATCCGCGATAATTCCACCGTTGATGGCATAAGAGCTGTCGTTCGCCCGACCACCTACAGCCTTAACGGCATAAAGAAACGCGTCAATTCTACTAACGTATCGACCAAGCGGCGCCACAACGGGATTCAACGTTGCGCCCCATCCGTTTTTGCAAAATGTTGGGGCTGGATTGGTGTTGTCCCAAAGCGTGTCAAACTGAGCCTTGGGGTGCCAACTGTGAACTAGCCAGTTTTCGCCACTCATTAAGCCGAGCGCTGCACCGCGATCCTCCGGAGATGTGGATTGATGGGTGAATACTGAGGAGTCGTTCGCCGCAGGCGTGATGCCGCTAATACGTTTTTCAAAAGAGCCAATCACGATAGATTTTGCAGAGGCGATGGCTAGAGCATCTTTTTTATCGGAGAGGGCTTTCTCAGCTTGGCCGATGGCAATCATGGGATCTGATGAAAACGGGAATGGTGATTGCAGGGCTGTCAGATTGGCCGGGATGTAGACGTTACCATTGACGTAAATAGTGCCAGCGCCTTTGTATTTCCCTTTAATGATGAGATCTCCCTCAATATAGACATCACCTGTCACATCAATCGGTGCTTCGTTCGTTCCGACTAAGATCTTGTTTGAGTCGAACTTTTGCATGCTCACTGATTTTGCAGCAGCCCAGTCAATCAGCGGGAATGTCACCGTGCCCGAATCAGGATTACGTGGATATGACTTACTGTCGTTGTTGTTTTCGAGTTTCTGACCAGATATTGTCACATTCGGAGTCTTTGCGGCGTTTGGACAGCCATCAGCTGCACTGCAAGTATTTGCTTTAAACTGACCTGCCATTGTCCAGTTGCCATTAACCCAGCCGACGCTTCCGCCCCACAGAGAATCTACCGTAGTTAACGAAAGCACATCCCCTCGTACCTGTAGATGACAGAAAGAGCATCTTAGATCATTGACTAGCATCCCAAATTTCGGAGCCTGCTTATTGGGATCTTTGTTGTTAAAGACTGTTTCCTCGTCTGTCGGTGGCTTTGGAGCAGGAGACGTCTTTTTCTTGGCGGCAGTTCCAACGCCAGAGCTGCCGGCAAACTCGGAATTTCCGCAGCCGTGCAGGGTGACCACCATCAAAATAGCTATGAAAGAAGGATTCTTCATTTTGATCAGATCGGACAGGAGATGCCATCACTTTAGGTGTATTTAGCTGAATGGTCTAGCCGAGTCCGGATTGGCGTAGTCCATGCAAGGGTAGGGTATCGAAAATATTAAAAAAAGCACTAAAGTCGCCCGCTCTTTTGCCGAGGAAGACTGCGTGCATGTGGATGGGGTCATTAAACGTGAAAATGTTAATTTCGCTATTTTTTCTGGTGATTACAAGTTCGTGCTCTTTTCGACGCGTCGCCATGGATTATCACGAGTTTTTCTCGGCCAGGGTGGCGTCGAGTTTTTTTGATTTAGACGATAAGCAGGCAGATCTTTTTAGGGAGCGTTGGCGAGTTTTTTCCAAAAAAATAGCCGAGACTAAGGTCGATCTGCTCATTAAGGAACTTGATTCGGTCGCATCTTTCAAGGAATCTTCTCAAAGTATCGCGAATTTAGAGGGTATTTTTGCCGACGTCATGACCGATGGGTGCGCGGATTTTGCACCCGTGATTGTGAGCTTTAGTCCAAAGCAGGTCGAATTTTTTAAACGAAAGCTAGAGGAGCGAAATAAAAAGTTTGAGCCCGAAACAAACGGCGGCTTAGTAAAATATCGTCAGTCCAAGCAAGAGGAGATCTTTGAGCGAATTAAGAGTTGGCTGGGACGCGTGTCTTCATTGCAAAAATATCTGGTTATGAAAATCGACTCGCAACGAGACCAGGAGTTCGCTGGTACTTGGGAGACGCAATATTTGGCTTATTCCGTTGAGGGTCAGGATCGATTCACGTCAATTTTGCTGAATCACGGTGGCGACGTCAAAAAAATTGAGCAAGACTGTAAGCGATTTGTAAGGGAGCCCGATAGTTATTTGAGTGGATCCTCAAAATCATTCAAGCTCAATCTTTTGAAGTTTAGGGAGTCGTTTCTTAAGTCCATGTCAGACTCCTTGGAGCCTG
>JBEIGW010000117.1:0-8831 GCA_040381655.1 Deltaproteobacteria bacterium | reverse complement strand
TAATTTCATAGAGCCTGGACATAACGTTTCGGTGAGGGTGTCCGCCAGGCACATTGTAAGGGTCAGAAATCAAAATAAAAAAATGCCCGAGGGCTAGAGAGCTCTCGGGACAAGCGGCACAATTAAGTAGGCCAGTTTCTAGTTTTTTGATCCTTGAAAAAGATAGCGCTGACGTAAAATTAGTTACGTCAGCGCTTTTTCTGCTATTGGAAATCAGTAGTAACCAATGGGTTGTATGGGACCGTAGGGGTTCGGTGCGCCTGGATTGAAGGGTCCAGGTGCTGGCCTATTCCATTGGTTTTGCCAAGGCTGTGGACGGCGGTGGTAGTAGTAGTAATTAGTATTGCCGCAGCGATGCTGGTTGAAAAATCGCCAAGAAAATGGGTTTCCGCCGTGGTAATAGATGGGCTGGTACTGATTGAAGCCACCATAGCCAAATCCCGGTTGACCGACGTGACGATAGTTTCCCCAGCCCTGGAATGATTCACTGGATGATGTCGCGTCCATCTCGTCAATCATTCGGTCTGGACGGCGACCATTTTCGTAAGCAGTCATAATTTGTTCGCCACTTAGGCTCTCAGGGCTATTTGGAATGACTCTTAACTCAGCGCGGTTCGTCATCTCCTGATCGTTTTGATCCAATGGCACGGCAATGACTGCTGCATCCGGTAGTCCGGATTCGACGGGTGCTTTAGTCTCTTGTCTCTCATGATGATAATCAGAATCTGTCTTGTTTCCGCACGATGGCAGAGCTACCAGCGCAAGGGCCGAAGCTATAGCCGGTATAAAACGGGTCACTTTCATGGCGCATCTCCTTATTCATGTGTTTGGGTTTATACCCGAGATGAGCATGTAATATCTGTGGTTAGGCTTCTCAACGATTTTCAGCAGTGATTCGATAACTCTAGGTAAATAAAACGACGATATGACCTTGTTCAGGTCAAAATGGCATGAGCGCTGCTTTTTGTTTCAAGATATTTAGACGCGTAATTTTTTGTTAGTTTGATACCGAGGCATTTATTAAGCCCGCAACGCGCCGCATTGTGGCTCTAGGAAGAACTCTGGACGTTAGCGTGAACACCCAGTTCATCATGCCGTCGACAACAACGGCTCGTCTTTGAAACATGGCATCAATACCGGTTCGCGCACAAGCCATAGAGTCAGCAAATAACATGCGTTTCATTCGGGAATCACCCATTCGAGCGCGATCAAAAAATTCGGTTTTTGTTGGGCCGGGACACAGAGTTGTAACGGATACGCCTGTGTTTTTAAGTTCCTCGGCAAGGGCTTCGCTGAATGAGAGGACATACGCTTTCGTGGCGTAATATACGCCCATCCAAGGGCCAGGCTGGAACGCTGCAGTTGACGCGACATTAAGAATATGACCGGACTTTTGCTCCAGCATGTGGGGTAGTGCCAGTCGGGTCAACTCAGTTAATGTGTTTACGTTCAGTTGAATCATCCCCGCCATTTCTTTGAATTCAGACGACGCAAAAGCACCCCACAAGCCGTAGCCAGCGTTGTTAATCAGAATGTCCACCTTGAGGTGTCTGTTATGAATCTCATCCATCAGTTTTCTCGCGCTCCCGTCATGTGCAAGATCGGAGCGAATCACATGGCAAGTTATGTTATGAGTCTTTGAAAGCTTGTGCGAAATTTCGTTAAGTCGCTCTTCATTTCGAGCGACTAAAATCAAATTGATTCGGCGTTCGGCGAGAATGTGTGCAAAATCGACCCCAAGTCCGGCGCTTGCTCCAGTGATGAGAGCTGTTTTCATCCTTGTAAACTCCTTCGACAGGCTACAAATCAGACGTTAAATCTGAACTCCATGACATCACCGTCTTTAACCGTGTACTCGCGACCTTCGGTTCGGATAAGGCCCTGCTCTTTAAGCTTATTTTTACTTCCGGCCTTGACTAGGTCCTCTATGGAATAAACTTCTGCGCAAATGAATCCTCTTTCAAAATCAGAGTGAATTTTGCCGGCCGCTTGCGGTGCCTTATCGCCTCGGTTAATTGTCCAGGCGTGTACCTCTTTTTCGCCAGCAGTGAAATAGGTTTGGAGCCGGAGCGTTTCGTAACCGGCGCGAATGAGACGATTGAGTCCAGGCTCTTGTACTCCGAGGGAGGCTAACATTTCTTTTCTTGATTCGAGATCAAGCTGAATCAGCTCTTCTTCGATTTTGCCGCTGATAATAACCGTCTGCGCTTTTTCAGTTTTTGCTCGTTCCTTCACGGCAAGCGTGTATTTATTGTCCTTCGTACCGTCACACATGGATTCCTCCACGTTACATACGTATAGAATAGGCTTGGCCGTAATCAAGTGAAGATCTCGCCATGCGTCATTGACTTCTAATATTTCTCCGACATACGTCTCCACAGGAAACATGCGAGCTGGTTTGATGCCTTGAAGATGTACGTTTAGGGCTTCGAGCATGACTACGATTGCAGCGAATTTCTTGTTGCCGCTTTTGTTTAGTTTTCGGTTTCGCTCCAACGCAACTTCAACCGTACTCACATCTGACATGATCAATTCTGTATCGATCGTTTCGATGTCACGGACTGGGTTGACGGAACCATCAACGTGAACGATGTCACCATCATCAAAACACCTAACGACATGCGCGATCGCATCGGTGGATCTGATGTGTCCCAGAAATTGGTTACCTAGGCCTTCACCCTTGGATGCCCCGCGAACTAGGCCTGCGATGTCCACAAACTCCATGGCCGTTGGGACAATGCGTTGGGTCTTAATGATGCCAGAAATCGTATCAAGCCTTTGATCAGGCACATCAACTCGGCCCACGTTTGGATCAATAGTGCAAAATGGATAGTTTGCAGAGGCGGCACCAGCCGCCGTCAGCGCGTTAAAGATGGTCGATTTACCCACGTTTGGCAAACCAACGATGCCACATTTGAAACCCATAAAACTCTCACTTTCCCGGCAGAGCCTGCTTTGATTCAGCGTCTCATGTTGATGAATTGTACTGGAAACTTTAGTTCTTTGCCCCGAAGCATGCTCATGACCGACTGTAAGTCGTCGATGCTTTTGCTTGTGACGCGAAGTTGATCACCCTGTGTCTCAGTCGTTACCTTTAGTTTTGAGTCCTTTATGAGTTTATTGACCTCTTTAATCTCCTCTTTATCGAGGGCTGCCTTTAAATCTACAATCTGGCGGATCATGTTACCAGAGGCCTGCTCCTCGGCGTTGTATTTGAGCCCCCTTAAGTCAATGTTTCTCTTGGCAAGTTTCTGGTGAAGGATCTGGTGAATACTTCGAAGTTTCATGTCGTCATCGGCCATTATTTTTATTTTACGACCACCCTTGTCCAGTTCGAGGGAGGACTTGCCACCACGGAAATCAAAGCGCTGTTCGATCTCTTTTGCGGCCTGGTTGACGGCGTTCTCGACTTCCATGAGGTCAAGTTCGCTGACTATGTCAAATGAAGGCATTTTGATCCCCCCGCATTGTAGTAAAATCTTGCCCATCCAGTGTTCTTTCCCGTACACTTTAGGGATGAGTTGCGCAATAAAAATATCTATTTACCGCTTTGTCGGGGTCGTTAGTCTTCTTGTCTTGTTTGGCGTTGCCTCGGAGGCTTCTGCTCAAGGTTCTGGTCGTGTTGATACATTGGCGACACCGCAAGCCGGGGCCGAGAGGGCTCAAAAGGCTCAGCAAAGCTATAATGAATGTACGTCACGTGCCACTGCGGCCGTCAAGTCCGGCAAACTTCGCATTGAAGATCTTCCTGCTGAATTTGGACGTTGCACGGACCGTTTCCCTGCAGCAGGCCTTTTTCAGGAGTGTAAGAAAAACCTACTGAAGTCGGCTAAGGGTCGAGATATTAGCGTGGTTGAGGTTAATCGCTGTAAGCAGATTCTGGTCGCCGCAAGCTTCGACCCGGCCCAGCCCGCGCCAATTTTTGTCAGTGCTGGGCAGGCGGTTTTTGCGGGTGTTGGGTTAAATCGACCGATGAAAGTATTGGGCATGCAGGTCCCAAATTATGATTGTCGAAAGTTGCAGATGGCCTTGGCCGACATACCTAAAAACGCACAGCACATTCTCTTCGGTAATCATCCCAAAATGTTTCTGAGCGGACCCGACCAAGCTAAGTTTCTTAAAAATCTCTCTTCAGTAGTCTCAAAACCAGCCAAAAACACCAAACATGCTGACGTGGCCGCCTTTGGACGGGTTTTTGGGGATCCTAAAACAAATCAATCAATCGTTTATTTTCCGTCGGGAGCCTGTGAGTTTGAGGCGACCACGGGAAAAATTTTTGCAGGAATTAATTTGTTCTATCTTCCGGATGAAAAAAGTCAGTCGGCAACACCCTATTTCGGGATTGCCTACTACAAGCAAGGTCAAAAAAGCATCACGACACCGGAGTTAGTGGCCGAAGTCAGTCGCAAACTGGGTCCTGATTTCAAGGCTTACAGCAAGGATGTTCAAACAGTATTTATCTCATCAATTCCATTTAAAGAGGTTGATAAAGAGCGAGATCCCAGGAATATCTGCGAGTTACCTAGACAGCATCGGTTCGTGGCTGTGATTCATACGGTGAAGGGCTCACCGAACGTGCCAGAGTATTTATTACTGGCTAATATCCGGAATTTATGCGATTACGGTGATCTTCGGGCGAGGAATTTAGCCCGACAGTAAACCTTGAAGGGTGGTGATTTTTCAATGCCAGGAATCAGACTACGCGAAGGCGAAGCTTTTGAATCGGCTCTAAGACGATTCAAGAAGCAGTGTGAGAAGGGCGGGATTCTAAGCGATACTCGTAAGCGCGAACATTATGAGAAGCCTTCAGTTCGTCTCAAGAAGAAGTCGATAGCAGCTCGTAAGCGGGCCGCCAAGAAAAGCCGTAAATTCTAAAAATCACTTGTTTTCGATATTGACCCGCTGTCCATGCGTGACAGCGGGTTCTTTTTTATGGTTTATTCAGGTGAACTCAAGTGAAGCAGCAACTGTGCATAAAGATCATCCAGTAACAGGTGACCATGGCAGCCTCGTTAGACGATGTCAAAAATAGAATAAAGATGCGGGTTCCCCTCGATCAACTGATTGGGGAAACGGTGTCCTTGGTGCGTCGAGGTCCAAGCATTACGGCTTGCTGTCCTTTCCATGCGGAAAAATCGCCGAGTTTTCATATCTATCCAGACAATCACTACTACTGCTTTGGATGCAAAGAGTCGGGTGATGCCATAACATTCGTGCGAAAAACGAGGGATATGTCATTTATCGAATCCCTCCGGTTTCTATCGATGAAATACGGCATTGAAGCTCCGGAGCTCGACGAGCCCGATAGCGTCAAAAGGCGTCGTGGCGAGCAGCTCGCATTGAGTCAGATTCTTGGAGCGGCTCAAGATTTCTTTGTCAGTGAGCTAAAATCGGCGCGGGGTGAACAGGCAAAGAACTATCTTCGCGAGCGCGGTTTTAGTGACGAAAACATCTTGAAGTTTGGCTTTGGCCTGACCCCATCTGAGGGCTATGGGCTGGTTAAGCATCTCAGAAGTCTCGGTTTTCGTGAGAACGACATGATTCGTGCCAGTATGGCATCCATCAGCGCAAAAACGGGACGGCCCTACGATTTCTTCCGTGACAGAATTATGATTCCGATTCGTGATGCTCAGGGTCGCGTGATTGCATTCGGTGGACGTACGACTGTTCAGGATCCGGCAAAATACAAGAATAGTGGTTCGACTCCGTTGTTTGATAAGTCGGCCGTCCTGTTTGGTCTTGATCACGCTCGAGACGCCGTCAAGGACAGGCGATCGGCGATCATCGTGGAAGGCTACATGGACGCTCTCTGCTTGTGGCAAGAGGGTCTGAGTGAGGTGGTTGCGTCCATGGGAACCGCTTTGACGGTTCGTCAGCTGAAATTACTTTGGCAACAAACTCGCACGCCAGAAGTGATTGTACTTTTTGACGGCGATGCGGCGGGTCATAAGGCCACGTTAGCAGCCATCGAAGTTGTCCTTGAGGTGCCAGAGATTCGCGTCAAAGCCGCAAAACTTGATGGTAATGATGACCCAGACACCTTCGTGAGGAAAAACGGTGCCGAGGCTCTGCAGGTTGTTTTAAAAAAGTCAGTGGATCTCATTGAGTTCTGTATTGGATCACGTTTAGCTGGCGCCAATCAGGCGGCTATTCCGACGATTGTGAGCTCGGAATTAGTGCCTTGGCTGGCCAAAATTCAAGATCCAATTAAAAGGGGCTTCCTCGTGAGCCGAATTTCTGGGTTATCGGGAGTTTCAGCTGATATTATCGGAAGGCAGTTAAGCTCGTTCTCGTTTGGCGCGGCCCGCCAAAATTGGATCCCCCGCCAAACGGCCGATCGGCAGGTTGCACCGTTGCCTGCGGTGTCTGAGGAGGTTCCCCAGCCGGTCTTGCCTACCAGGGCTTTAACGCCCGTTGAAAAGGGCGTCCTTGGACACCTTTACTTTGCTTTGCCTGGGGAGGTTGGAGCCGAGAAGATCCTTGAGTTTATTAAACGAGAACTGGCGCTTGAACCCCTTTGGCATCGCTTTGCAGAAACTATTATTTCCATTCATATTAAAGGATTAGCGCCTCACTCAGCGACGCAGTGGATGTCGGAATTTACCGCGGAAGAGGTTGGCGTAATTGAGGGTATTACGGGACTTAGCTCACAGACATTTCAGACAAAAGATCGCGGGAAAGCCCTCCAGAGGCTGATACTTGAGCAAAAACGACAAAATATTCAGCAGTCTATTTCGCTACTCAAGCGTCAGGTGCAGGTCGCCGCAGCCCACGCTCCAGGGGACGTTCCAAGTTTTATCAATGAAGTCGTTGCCCTCACCCAAAGTTTAGCAGCACTCGAGCGGCAAATTCAGACGGAACTCTAGGATCAAATTTGGGTGAATGATAAGCACGGTTTCGGCGTTATTTTGATTTAGGCACACATCTTGCAAACCCTTGCTGCGCTTGGGTTTTTGTTGCATGTCTCATAGTTTGGGGATAGTATCGACGGCTTAATATTGACAGCCCCCCTTTACGATCGAGGCGAGACATGGCCAAAAACAAGCTTAAATCGAAATCAAAATTGGCAAAACCTGCTCTGAAGAAATCGGTGAAGCCAGTTAGTAAGAAGTCGCAAGCCAAATCGACGGTCAAAAAGGTTTTGAAATCTGCTGTTAAAAGTGTGTTGCAAAAAGCCGCGATATTTAAAAAGAAAAACGTTGTGGCCAAAGCACCAACCGTAGCTGCGGCGTCCAAGAAAACATCCCCGAAGTCAGCGGGCTCGAAGGCCGCGGCAGCAAAGAAAGCACCATTAAAACCTAAAGCAGGAAAGAAGGACTCGAAAAAGCAAGAGGCCGTGAAGCCAGCTCTTTCGAAGAAGCCAAGTGTTTTAAAATCGGAGCCTGCAAAGTCCGTAAAATCAGCTCATCCAGTATCCAAATCGACTCCTAAGGAGTCTGAAGCTCTGATGAAATCAGGAAAAGAAGTAGTCGCACCCTTGATGACTCCTCCGCGACGGGGGCGTCCTCCGAAGGCGGCAGCACCAGGTGCCCCAGCCCCTGTGGTTAAAGTTCCAGGTCGTCGTGGTCGTCCGCCAAAGAATCCATCGCTGGATCTTGCAGGGATCACTGGTGCAAAGTCTGGTGGGATTGAGTTGCACAAGATTATCGATGGCTTAATCAAGCAGTTTAAGAAGGCTGGAGCGGTTGCGTTTAAAGATATTGAAGCAGCGTTTCCTAAGGGCGCTATCAACCCTGATCTTCTAGACGATGTAATCGTATCGTTGCAAGACCGTGGCATTGAGGTTGCAGACCGTCGCAGTGGCGCTCGGAAAGGTGCTCCCGGTGACGATGAAATGGCAGCTGGTATCGAAGACGATGCTGACATAGGTGGAGATACAGAGGCCGGTGACGGCGACGCAGAGGAAGCCGCTGAGGCGCCTGCGGAGTTTGATGCATCAGATGCTGCTATAGGTAAGTCCAACGATCCTGTGCGTATTTACCTGCGTAAGATGGGTGCGGTAGCGCTTCTCTCCCGTGAAGGCGAAGTTGTTATCGCTAAAAAAATTGAAAATGAAGAAAACCGTATTCTCGAGCGCGTGCTTAGTTTCCAGATTGGGATGGACGCCGTAATCGGGACTGCCAAAGCTTTTGTTAACAACGAAGTTCGCATGAAAGCTTTTATCAAGGGCTTTGATGATGACGAGGCGAGCAACAACGAACAGGAACACTTTGAGAAGGTGCGCCTTCAGACGGCTGAGTTCTTGAAGATTCATGATGAGTTTGAGGCGGCGGCTAAGAAAGCCTCCTCCAGTCAGAAAGCTGCAGCGAAGCTGGAAAGTATTCGCGTGAGAATTTTTAGCGGATTGAAGGATCTAAACATCAACCGCAAGATTTTGGTCGGTGTCATCAATCAGATGGCTCAGTACGGAAACGCGGTTCGTGAAGCTCGTCAGGATATGGACTATTACGCAAGGCGACTTCAAACCAATGTGGAAGATTTGGGTGCCTACATCAAAACAGGTAATTCCAAGCCATATGGCGCTGCCGGTGACCGCGAGTGGCTGCGTATTGTGCGAAACTTCCAGTCTGCCCAGGACACGATTCAACGGGTGTTGCAGCAAACTAGCATGACTCTGGTTGACCTTGAGTCGGCCCATAAAGATTTGGCATCGATGCACCAAGCAGCTGAAAATGCTAAGCGTGAACTTGTGGAAGCAAACCTTCGTTTAGTTGTATCGATTGCAAAAAAATACACCAACCGCGGTCTTCAATTCCTTGATCTTATTCAGGAAGGCAATATTGGTTTGATGAAGGCGGTTGAGAAGTTTGAGTATCGCCGGGGTTATAAAT